>NZ_JAUBQR010000103.1:0-21910 GCF_036701385.1 Microcoleus sp. Pol12B4
GAGAGAATACGCTTTCATTAGGTTTGACTACAACAATGATATTTTGTTGTACCTCATTACAGCGGAATCCGCTGTATACTTTATTGTAAACCGTTGCTATGAGCAAAGACCCTGAATTAAGGCTTACCTACTTAATTTAATTGGGGCGGTTTGGCGAGCGATAAAATGGTTTTTTCACCACACTAGCCGGATAGTTTTTTCCGCGAATTTCGATTTCTAAGTGCTGACCGATTTTCGCTAATTTTGCTGGAACAACCGCGAGGGCTACTGCCCGATTCAAAGTAGGCGATAATGTACCGCTAGTAACTTCTCCTACTGTTTCGCCTTCAAATATTACCGGATAGCCGTGGCGTGCAATGTGCCGCCCCTGCATTTCTAAACCTACCAACCTCTTTGATACTCCACCCGCTTTCTGCTGTTCCAAAACCTCGCGACCAATAAAATCGCCTTTACTGTCGAGGTGAACTACCCAACCCAATCCAGCCTCTAAAGGCGTGGTGGTGTCGTCGATATCTTGACCGTAAAGAGCCATTGCTGCTTCTAAACGCAAGGTATCTCTCGCACCCAAACCGCAGGGAACAACGCCTGCAGCTAACAATTTTTGCCACAGTTCTTTTCCTACTTCGGCATCCACCATCATTTCAAACCCATCTTCGCCGGTGTAACCAGTCCTCGCGATAAAACTCGGCTGTCCCAACAGATTTGTTTCTAAGTGACCGAATAGCTTAATTGCTGCGAGGTTGTCTTCCACAAAAGGCTGGAGATAGTTAACAGCCTCTGGTCCTTGAATGGCAATTAAAACTTTATCTTCGGAGAGGTCTGTAAAACTCAGTTCGCTCAATTCTAAGTGAGTGGTGATCCATGCTTTGTCGGCGATGCGAGTGGCGGCATTGACAATGATTACTGCACGTTCTTCGCTAGTGATAGGGTCTGGTTCTTGGCAGTAGAAAATAATGTCGTCTAAGATGCAGCCTTTGGCATTTAGCAAGACTGTATATTGAGCTTGACCGGGTTGCAAGCGGCTCAAGTCTGAGGGTACTAAGGGTTGAAATTTTTCTATTACTTGTTTCCCTCTCAAACCAAATTTTCCCATGTGGGAAATGTCAAACATTCCTGCTTGTTGGCGTACTGCTTGGTGTTCGCTGCTGATGCCTGCGTACTGCACCGCCATCTCCCACCCGGAAAAGGGCACCATTCGGCCTTTGAGTTCTAATGATAGGTCGTACAGAGGCGTGCGGGCAAGTTGGCTCGGACTCTCTGGATTGCTGGATTCAGTTGACTTTGCCACAGGTAGCGCTTTGGTTGCGGGTAGACTGTTTTGATTTTACGGGAAAATTGGTTTTCGCGGTGTGTAGCGCGATCGAATTTAACGACACGGCAATGCTGTTTAGGTACAAGTCGCGATCGAATTTAACGACACGGCAATGCTGTTTAGGTACAAGCCGCGATCGAATTTAAGCACGCGGTGGTAGTGTTTAGGTACAAATTAGGATACGGCAGTGCTGTATCTCTAATGTAATGTTTATGGAGAATAGCGGGCTCGAACCGCTGACCCCTACAATGCCATTGTAGTGCTCTACCAACTGAGCTAATTCCCCTTTCTTTTCGCGCTCTCAATCATGCCTTAACTGACCAATATTTGTCAAGCTTTTTGGGGAAATTAGTTTTTAACCCTGGATTGGCAAGGCTTTCCGCTTTTTTTCCACAAAACTCTCCTCGCTTCTGGACAATGGTCAATCGCCTACTATCATTTAGTAAGTGTGTTGGGATATTTCGGTCAAATGGCTCAAACAAGACCCCATGAGAAAGTAGACGACTAGCAGAGCGGCGGCTGAGACCGCAACTAGGGTGCCGGCTAGCATTAGTGAAAATTCCCGTTGCGCGATCGCCTCTTGCATCAAGTGCAAAGACCAGGCAACGAGGGCAACGTCAATTATTAAAATAGGAACCAGCATAAGTTACGATTTGTAACAGCTTACCTATTGTAACAAAATTTTTCGCTCCGTGCAGATCAGCTCACCTGTATTTAACTTTTGCTGTAAAACCCGAAGGGAGCAGCGGAAAGCTACTGAGAAAAAATGATAGCTTTTGTTGATAATTACAATATGCAAAGTAAATGAGAGCAAGCTCAGCTTTAGAGGTGGGTTTTTTGACTCTTGAGCCAGCGCTCATGCTTTTGTGAGGGGGCAGGGTGCGATCGCTATTGTCGCCCAACGCTTACTTTCATAGCTTTAGCCTTTACCGACTTGTTTTGATTCCAAATTTTCCACTATTTGAGCAATCAGTGGACGATAAATGGTGTTATCTAAGTGTTCCTTGTACCACTCGTTATAATTCCCAGTATTATAGAGATGTTCTTCAATTAGTCGAGCCTCTTCCAGTAGTATCCACAAGTTATGAGTAGCTCGATTACAAAAACCTTCCATACCACTTATTTTCAGTCCATTTAATTTATACTGACGGCAAGCTGGACAGAGACATTCCTCTAGTTTTTTTTCTTCTTCTTGACTGACTTGACGGCCTCTCCAGCTACCTAAAGGAGCCACAATTCGCTCTCCGGTTCCAGGCAATTGTATCATCCCCCGCGCCGCCCGACTGCGCCAACCGCTTGAGTCTACTGAGTTAATGCTCAATAAAGCGGCTAAATGTATAGTTGCTGTGCCACCAATGCCAAAAACATGAAGTTTTGTATTTTTAAATTCTTCGCGTATATGTTGAATGCTAGATAGAATTTTCTGATAAGGTATTGCTTTAGGAGCGCGTAGTAAATTTGGTACAATGCCACCCAAAGCAATATATGGTTTTGCTAAGAATTCCTTATGTGCTTTGATTTCATTTACATAATCTTCAAGCAATTCGCTAATGTGAATAACAGGAATGTATGATGGATGGTCTTTATAAGCCAGATTCATTTCCATTGTGCGCTTAAAACATTGTGTCTGCTCCTTAAATGTCATTTTGGGAGTAGGAATAAAGTCTTGAGGAATTGGATACCAGTCTGGTTTAGCTTTTTCTACAAACTCTTCATACTCTTTTCTTGGCGTTTCACCATCACGTTTTATAAAGTAAAAAGCACCGTTATCAAGATAAATTTGAACTTGAGTAGGAATACCCAGAGATTCGTGCAGTCCCTTTTCCATTGCCTCACGCCTGCGTTTAGGCATTTTGTGAAAATCCGCGTAGGAAATCATTACCGCGTGTAGTTGGGGAAGGTAATACTCTGAGGTTCTATCCCATACACGCGGTTTTATTCCCTTTAAACTGATGCCAGCGACGATTTCCAAATAGTTTATCCCTTGGTCTGTTTGGAATATTTTGATTTTTTAGAGTTTTCCGCGTTGGCTTCCTCCAAAGCATCGAAAGCATCTTTTTCTTCTCGTTCGCCTTTGGAAGCAGGCTCTTTTATTTTTACCAGGACAGGAAAACTTGTAAGTTGTCCAGATAGAATTGCTTCACCATTTTCTAAATCGGGAAGCATCTTTACTTCTTCCTCACCTAAACTTTCGATCACCTTACGAACAAAGCTTTGGTCAGCAGGGTTAACCATACGCATGATGATGTATGAGTTACACATGGCGAGAGTAGTTTCATCCAGTCGGGAAGGACGCTGACTAATTAAAATCAAACCAACGCCAAATTTACGACCTTCTTGAGCAATCTGTCTGGTAACATTAATAGATCGTTTTTGTGCGGTTGTGTTTGCATTTCCAGGCGCAAAGTTATGAGCTTCCTCAAGTAGTAAGACCACTTGAAATTTTAGCTCATCTCTTACCCTAGCATCAAAAATATTGTCAGCAATAATGCTGTAGATTGTGGCTTGAAATTCTTCTGTATAGCCAGCTAAAGAAACAACACTAATTTGACCGTATTTAACTAATTCTTTGCGGTCAGTAGGTAACGGTTTAGCACCACTGCGAGCTACTTTTTGGTTGGTCTGTTCCATGCGTTGTAAGGCTGCTGCTGCTGCATTGGTACGCTTTTTAATCGCTTCAAGGGTACCTATGTCACGCTTAGAATAAGTGGTGAGTCCATTCCAGCCCCAATCTTCGAGTTGCTGTCTGTCATCTTGACCATTGTTGTCACGCAGCGCAGCTTCACCAGCTTCAGCCATCTGAGCAATTAACCAAAGATTGGGCTGCACACCATATTGCTTTAAATCTGGTTTGTTAATGCGTTCAGTCAACCAATCGGCTCGCTGAGTCATCTCTTGTGCATTGTCTTTTATATAAAAAGACTTAGCCGCCTGAAAGACATCACTAAAACGGGTCAGCATGGTAGGCGTTAGTTCATATCCAAGATTACTCACAATTTGAGCAACTGTGTCGCTGTCTTCTTCAAAAATAGGAAACTGTGCGTAGTAGCGATGCACTCTTTCCTTCAAACCTGGAACATCTGCTAACCCCGTGTAATCTCCATGAGGGTCAAATATCACTATGGGATAATTTTTGGCAGCCAACTGCTCAATAACTCGCCGCGCCGTCCAACTTTTGCCAGCACCAGTCATGGCTAAAATTGCTAGATGACGGGTGACAATTGCATGACCATCTACGGTGACATTTACTTCAGAACGGTTAGAAAGAGTAGCAATGTCTAAAGCACGATTTTTCTTGTCTTGCAATTCCCCAAGAACTACGCGAGCAATGTCTGGTGAATCAGGGCGGTAAGCAGTGGAAGCAGGTTTAGGAGGATAACGCAGCTTACTAAGCTTACCACCTGCGTTAACATCTAAAGGTTCAGCACCTAATACTTGACAAACCGCAGTCACCATTTCGACTGTTAACGAAAGCACTGTATCAAATGGATTTGTACGGGTAGCAGCTAATTCATGTCCGGCTTCAGTTGGGAAAAGAGGATTGATTCGTTCAATTGTTTGAACTTTAGCCCAAATACGAATTGTTTCCACAGTTGAACTGTTTTCTGATTGACGCAATTGTGCATCTACAGCGATGATATCTTGTTCGCGGACAGCTTCAGGTGCTACCGCTAGTCGAAACTCGCGGCTTGTACTTTCGCCTACCAACGTGCCGACATAACGATTAGGTGAAACAGAATTAGGATCTGGATTGTTTGGTTGCGGTGTTTTTTTTGCAGATATTGTCATAGGTTTTGTTCTACTCTAAACTTTAGGGCGGAATAGCCAATCCCGCTTTGTCATGTAAATTGACTGAACTATAATGTTACGCATCTGAGCGTCAGTAATTTGTCCATTTTGCAAGCTAACACCCAAATGGTACTTGATTAGCTTACTATAAGACTCAGTTAGCCAGTTTGGAATCTTAGCGTATTTATCAACAATGTCTAATCCTACTGGAAAAGCATATCCTGGTAGCACACGAGCATACAAATAAGCGCGTCGAGCAGCTTCTACAATCTGGTCTTTACCTAATTCCTCAAAAACTTCTACTCTAAAGGGTTCAGTAGTTTCTGAAACTTTTACATAGCACCCTTGAACTTTTGGAAATCCAATTTCATTAGATAATTTCAGGCAGCTCCAATCTGCATCTGTTGCATAAGACTCATCAGGCAAGGTAATTTTACCTTTACTTAGTCCGTCATATTTATTTTGAATTTCCCAAGCTTCTGAAAACTGACCAGGTTCCAGCAACATCGATAGCAGGAGAGCATCTGTATAACCTAGTCTGTCTAATAAGACTTTAGGTGATGTGAGATCTTTACGTCCATATAAAATATTAAAGAAATTTATGTTTTGCTTCTGTCTTAAACCTGTGAATATTCTTGGTAATAGAATCTTTTCACTAAATTCCCGTAATTGACCACGCTCAACGACACCAGTAATGATAGTTTTTGGCTTTTTTTGTTTCGCTTCTTTTATTAATTGACGATATAAAAATGCCATCCACGATAGGGGTTCAAACAACCTTCTTGCTACCCACTCGTCACAACGATCGGGAGCAATTTTAGGATATATTTCGAGTTCTGCTTCATTGAGAAAGTCTTCTTTGAGCTGTTCAGCTAATTCAGGTTGCTGTGCGTAATGGCTCAAAAAAATGTCAATGTCTTTTTCCGTGAAAGGTGTATGTCCAGCATAGCCACTCATCATGTAAACGAGCGGGCCATGAAACATTAAAACTCGTAAATCAGGTGTGCGTTTTAATGCTGAGAGGCCCCCCAAAAGTTCAGCAGTAATTCTGACAATATCTGGAAAATCTTTCCTTTCTTTACTACCCCCTTCTAAGTCGCCAAGAATAACGGGATAATAACCAAACTGTTCGCGTTCAGCGAGATTACGTTCCCCAGTTCGTACACGATAAGAACCTACTCGCAGAAGAATAGGAACTGGACTTGACATTTGAACTTGACCTAGACCCCCATCAATAAAAGTGACAACTTCACCCTGAACCTTCTCCCAATTTAAATCGTTGATGGCTTTAGCACTAAGTATTTGTTCTTTTCTTTGTCCCAAA
Source organism: Microcoleus sp. Pol12B4 (assembly GCF_036701385.1). NCBI lineage: Bacteria > Bacillati > Cyanobacteriota > Cyanophyceae > Oscillatoriales > Microcoleaceae > Microcoleus > Microcoleus sp. Pol12B4. Next base: position 6,426 of record NZ_JAUBQR010000103.1, read on the forward strand.
TCAGCCTGACGCATTGCTCGTCGCAGGTATGTGATAAATTTGGCGGTATTTGTGAAATAGTTATCCCGCAAACTCTCTGCAACAAGTAGCGCATTTTCCTGTAGCTTAATCATCAAGTGAGGCTGATTCTGTAAATCGGCTATCACTTCTTGGTCTGTTAAATTGTCATCCTGACTGTCTTGCTGATTCATTCACAACTCACTTCAATACCTAACTGGATTAGCATTCGCCTAGCCGCAATTGAATGAAAAGCACTGACAGGCAATCCTGTCAACAGACTCACCACCCACTTCGGCGATACTCGTCGATCGCCAACTAACACATACCAAGCCTGGTAACAACCAGGCTTGCCCTTGCCTTCGGCTAACGCCTGACGTGCTACATCAAGCACTTGTGCTGGTGTCAACACAACCTCAATCCCTTTAATACTGGCTTTCCCTGCCGGAGCAGCAGTCTGCAAACTGGGAGAGAGTTCCGCGGGCTTCCCGTATAACCAATCATGTAAACTTGACAGCTTTTTGCCTAATGAGCCTGTGGCAACTCGCACCATTAATCCTGATTTAATTAGCATATCGTATTTATCCAGTGCAAGGAAATAATCTCGACCTAGACAAATGCAAAGTTGTTGATATGGCTTGGCGTTGAGGATATTTTTGAGTTTAGCAATGACAAGAGGTTGCAGTTGGCGCGATCGATCTCTTGTCATTTTTTCGTCATAATCTGGAATCGGATAGTGACTGGGTATCAGTCCAAACTTCGCTGACAAAATATAAATATCCAAGGGCGCTGACGGTTGATCCCGCAGAAAACGCCGTAACAGACGAAATGTGGGGCCGTCGTATCTTTCTATGGCAGGCAGCAAGTTTGTGTCAAAAACTTTGCGCCGAGAACAGGCAATAATTATCAAATATGGAAATTCTGAATTCACTATTTTATCTTTATGGGCGATCGCGCCTGTCCTAAAAACAATTGTAGAGAAGCGATCGCCACTAATTCTCACTTCCTGTCTCACCTGCTGCAGTAGTATCGTTGCTGCACTGTGGCTGTATCTGCGCTCTACATGGGTTCTGGATGTTCTCCAAAATCTTCAAAGTCTTTGATAGCAAGGATTTTCGGTAATCTTTAGCAGCCGACAGTGCAAGGCAGTCCCGTTTCCCGCTTGACACTACAGCTAGTATGCCAACCATTAGTAACACTATCACTGATTAGCCTCATGATAATTACATATTCATTGGTACTCTTTACATAAGAGATACCAATGGTTAGACTACTGTGAGTAAGGTAGAGTATTTAATTGAGTAGTTATTAATTAATGGTTGTGAAAATCAGGCTTAAAGATGTCAGGACATCAAGATCGATTTCCCAAAACGAGTTAGCTAGAATACTGGAGATGTCGCTGGCTAACATTCAAAAAATCGAGAGAAACAAGGCAAAATCTATTCCCCTGGACACTTTAGATCGGCTGTGTGAGGTTCTAAATTGCGAAGTTGGTGATTTGCTAGTTCGGGTTAGCGATCGAGAGTTAGAAGCATTGTGAGTGAAAACCAACAGCCAGAACAAGTCACCTCTAGCCATTCCGTTACCGATCGCTGGCGATGTACAGCAATGGAAAAAAAATATGGTTGGAAGTTGTTACGGATTGAGCGCAACCAAAACAATCCTGTTCTCAAGTGGGATTGCGTTTTCAATGGCAAAACCGAATTCCCCGATTACCTGGAAGAAACCGAGGAGGATTAACCAATGGGTAGAAAATACATGATTTTTCGTGCCGAATGGACTGAAGATGAAGGGGCAGATAATAGGCTGTTAGCTCACACAGGGGCATACACTGATATTCTTGCAGAGTATTTTGACTCATCCAACGCACCTATCCCCGCACCGGGGTACAGATTGCTGGAGTTTCACAGCGCTGACGGTTCCGGTTCTAGCACCCACTACCGCACTGGAGACTGGGAAGTGGTGAGGGTGGAAGAGTACCCAACGGCAATACCTAATAACGAGTTTGAGGCGATTGTAGTTGGATACTGCAAATATGTCCCCGTCGAAACTCCGCTGATACCAATGCCAAAAGCTCAGGTTTCGATCGACTCTTTTGGAGATGAATCGGCTTATCAAGAATTCCTTCAGAGCGAGGCAGTTAAAGATTACACCCTAGTGTAACTTAAGTAGATTAAAAAAGGGGCAACTCGCGTCGCCCCTCATCTATTTAACCAACTCGAAAATTAAACTTCCACAGCAATCTTTTGTTCCGAAGCCTCCGGCGAATTCACTTCACTCGGCGGCACAACTTGCCAGAACTTAGGCAAATATTCCGACCAATTTGCTAAAATTTTCTCAGCTTTCTTGCTGCCCGTTCGATCGCACTGAGCCTCAATCAACTCCTTCAACTGAGCCTCCCCAGCCGCCGTACAAACGCGCTGCATCTTCACAATCTCCCCGTTGACATGAGCCGGGAAACTGCCATCTTCATCGAGGAAATAAGCCAAGCCGCCAGTCATTCCAGCGCCGACGTTGCGGCCGACTTTTCCCAACACCACAATCACGCCACCAGTCATGTACTCGCAGCAGTGATCGCCCGCACCTTCAATGACTGCTTTCGCCATCGAGTTACGCACCGCAAACCGTTCGCCAGCTTTACCCGCAGCCAACAGAGTTCCCCCTGTCGCACCATACAAACAAGTGTTACCGACGATCGCATTTTCGGAAGCATCATAAGTCGCACCAGCCGGCGGTGCAATCGCGATTTCGCCACCGTGCATTCCTTTACCAACGTAGTCATTGGCTTGGCCTGACAGCACCAACGTCATCCCCGGCAAGTTGAATGCGCCGAAGCTTTGACCCGCGCTACCAGTGAAGTTGAGGGTGATTTGACCGCTAAAGCCGGTGTTACCGTGTTGCTGTGCGATCGCACCACTGATTCTTGCGCCTACAGTGCGATCGGTATTCACCAATTTTACACTCTTGCTAACAGTGCCGTGATTGGCGATCGCACTTTGAATCTCCGCATCCGCCAGCAAATCATCATCTAACACTGGCCCGTTGGTGTGTACATCGCCGTGCACCAAGAAAGATCGATCGCTCTTAGTATCAGGTAACTTAGTCAAACAATCCAAATTAATCGCTTGGGTCTTAGTTAGTTTCACCCCATCGCGCATTTTCAGCAAATCCGCGCGGCCGATGATATCTGCGATCGACTTATAACCCAATTTCGCCAGCAAACTCCGCACTTCTTGTGCTACGAAATAGAAGAAATTAACAACGTGTTCCGGCGTTCCGGGGAACCGTTTCCGCAAGTGTTCTTGTTGAGTAGTCACGCCCACCGGACAACTATTCATGTGGCAAACGCGAGCCATAATGCAGCCTTCTGCAATCATTGCCACCGTGCCGAAACCGTACTCTTCGCCGCCCATCAAAGCGCCTACAATCACGTCCCAGCCGCTTTTAAAGCCACCGTCAACGCGCAGCAAAACTCGATCGCGCAATTTATTTTCCATTAGCACCCGGTGAACTTCGGTCAACCCGAGTTCCCACGGAGAACCTGCGTGCTTAATCGAACTCAGTGGCGAAGCACCGGTGCCGCCGTCGTGACCGGAAATTTGAATCACATCAGCATTTGCCTTGGCGACACCGGCTGCTACAGTCCCGATGCCAACTTCCGACACCAACTTCACCGAAACTCCTGCTTTCGGATTGATTTGGTGCAAGTCAAAAATCAACTGCGCCAAATCCTCGATCGAATAAATGTCGTGGTGAGGAGGAGGAGAAATTAGAGTTACACCCGGTTTCGAGCGGCGCAAATAAGCAATATACTCGCTCACTTTCGGCCCCGGCAATTGACCGCCTTCACCCGGTTTCGCACCTTGTGCGATCTTAATTTCGATTTGTTCGGCGTTCATCAGATACTCTGGAGTCACCCCGAAGCGTCCAGAAGCTACCTGTTTGATGGATGAAGAAGCTGTATCGCCGTTCTGCAAACCTTTTAAGTGAGGTAGCGTTTGTGAGAAACCTGCCTCGCTCACATCGTTTAGCACTTTATAGCGCACGGGGTCTTCGCCGCCTTCGCCGGAGTTGGATTTGCCGCCGATGCGGTTCATGGCAATCGCTAGCGTTTCGTGGGCTTCCGGGGACAAAGCGCCGAGAGACATTCCGCCAGTGGCGAAGCGTTTGACAATATCTGCTACGGATTCTACATCTTCGATGGCAATGGGAGGGCGATCGCTCTGGAAATCCAGTAAATCCCGCAAAGCCGTTACCGGGCGATTTTCGAGCTGTTTCTTGTAAACCTCGTAATGGTCGTAGGCACTTTCACCATTTTTGTCACCAAATGGTGTCATTTTTGGTTCTGCCCCATTGCCGTTACTGTTAGTCTGAGCCTTAAAAGTAGTCACAGCCTTGTGCAAAGCCTTCGCCATTTCCGGGCTGTTCATGTGATATTCACCACCCCGCCGATACTGCACAAAGCCGTAATTTTCCAGTTTTTTGAGGTGCAATTCTGGGAAAGCCTGACTGTGGAAAGACATTACCTCGTTAGCGAGTTCCGCCACACTCAAACCGCCGATCCGAGAAACAGTGCCTTTGAAACCCAAATCGAGCAAATCACCGCCAATGCCGATCGCCTCAAAGATTTGCGCCCCCTGATAGCTAGCCAGCAGCGAAATCCCCATTTTCGACATAATCTTCAGCAAGCCGTTTTCCACCGCTGTGCGGTATCTAGCTTGAGCCTGCGTCACGGTAATATTGGGAACTTTGCCGTGCTGCATCAAATTTTGAGTCTTGGGGTCAGACCACCATGCGCGCACGCTTTCCAATGCCAAGTAAGGGCAAACAGCCACCGCGCCGTAACCGAGCAAACAAGCGAAGTGGTGAGTGCTCCAACATTGGGCGGTATCCACAACCAGCGAAGTTTGCATCCGCAGGCCGACGCTAATTAAGTGGTGGTGAACCGCGCCAACTGCCAGGAAAGGCGGAATATAAGTACATTCTGCGCTCAATCCAACAGCATAAGATTCCCCTTCTGCCTTGGAGACTCGATCGCTCAAAATCAGAATCCTCGAACCCTCGCGCACCGCTATCGCCGCCTTTTGACAAAGTTGCTCGACTGCGGTTTTCAAACCGCCAGGCCCGGCCGCAATTTTGTAAAGCGTTGACAATTCGGTTGCTAGGAAAGACTTTTGGTCTTTCAAGACAGACAGTTCAGCGTCGTTGAGTACGGGGGAATCAATTTTCAGCCGCTTGGCATTTTCCGGCACTGCTTGCAGTAAATTGCCCCGCAGGCCCACATTCATCGTCAGCGACATCACCATCCCCTCGCGCAGGGGGTCGATCGGCGGATTTGTCACTTGAGCGAACCGCTGTTTGAAATAGTTGTACAGCAACTGAGGCTTTTCTGACAACACAGCCAAGGGAACGTCGTCGCCCATGCAGAAAGTCGGTTCTTTGCCAGAACTCGCCATCTCGACGATCACCATGTCCAAATCTTCTGCTGTGTAGCCGAAAGCAGTTTGGGTTGCCAACAGCGTTTGCGAGTCGAGGGTTGGGGTTTCGGCAAAAGGCTGCGGTTCCAAGGTTTCGCGGTTTTGTTTCAGCCATTCGCCGTAGGGATGCCGCTTAGCAATTCGCTGTTTGAGTTGCCAATTTTTGAGAATTTCTTGAGTTTGCAGGTCAACTGCAATCATTTGTCCTGGCCCCAAACGGCCTTTTTCGACAATATCGGCTTCGGGAATATCCACAACTCCGGCTTCGGAAGCCACAATTACCAAACCGTCTTTAGTAATGCAGTAGCGGGCCGGCCGCAAACCGTTGCGATCGAGCGTAGCACCTACTTGTTTCCCGTCGCTGAATACCAGCAGTGCGGGGCCGTCCCAAGGTTCTTGAATGCCGCTGTAATATTCGTAAAAATCGACAATTTCTGGATACTCAGCCAAATCCGGCTGATTTTTGTAAGCTTCGGGCACCAGAATTGTTAGGGATTCCAGGGGAGTGCGACCGGAATGTACCAACAACTCCATCACGTTGTCCAAGTTTGCCGAATCGCTGCTTTCGGGATTGACAATTGGGTTGAACGTGTCGATATCAGCTTGGCTCCAATTCGGGTGAGCTAAATTCGCTTGCCGCGCCTTCATCCAGGTAATATTGCCCAACAGCGTGTTAATTTCCCCGTTGTGTCCCAGCAAGCGCATCGGCTGAGCTAAGCGCCAGCGGGGCAGGGTGTTGGTGCTGAAGCGCCGGTGATAGACGGCAAAGGAGCTTTTATAAGCGGGATTTTTCAGGTCGGGGTAAAATTCTGCCAGTACGGCCGATCGCACCATGCCTTTATAGACGATCGTGCGGCAGGAGAAAGAGCAAGTATAAAAGTCTTCGCGGGTGAAGTTGGGGCGCTTTGACAGCTCGTGTCCGATCGTGCGGCGCGCCAGAAATAGGTGTCTGTCGAGTTCGTCTCCGGCTAAGTGCGGTGAACTGACAATTACTTGTTCGATTTGAGGTTGATTTTCTAGCGCTTGCTCGCCCAAAACCGACGGTACAATGGGAACTTGGCGCCATCCCAAAACTTTCAGCCCGCGATCGGTCAGAACTTGCTCAACCACCTGCCGCGCTATAGTCGCTTGAAATTTATCTTGAGACAAAAACAGCATTCCCACGCCGCAGTTTTCCCGTGCGGGAGGCACAATTCCCTGTTCGGCAAACCAAGTATCCAGCAATTCCCAAGGAATCGCCGTCATCAAACCCGCACCGTCGCCGGAATCTTGGTCGGCGCTGCAACCGCCGCGATGTTCCAGACAAGTTAAAGCTGGCAGCGCTTTCTCAATAATCGAGTGCGTAGCTTCGCCGCTTTGGTTGGCAATAAACCCCACACCGCAGGCATCTCTTTCTTCCACTAACCAGCTTTGGCCGGCGAATGGAGTTCCTCGCTCAGTCTGATGCACGTTTCTGTTTCTGTTTGGATCGATCGTGTTACCCATGTTGATTGAATGTTATTTCCGTGATTGTGTGGTTGATGCGTTTTTATAGCTCGGAGAGAGAAGGCTGCCGAGCGGTGGGAGCCTAGTAAACTTTAAGACAGCACGTTGGAAGCTGATTTGATTAAAAATTTACGTCTATGCGGCCTGTACTTAGCACTGAAACCCTGTTTGCAGATTTTAAATTATCTCGCTCGCATCGCCTCGGAGATGTCTCCTAGAATACCCTGCTGTTAAAAAGCAGTGATTCTTTGGGCGATCGGCGTCCTGCAACTAGATACATTGCAGGCGATCTAGTTTTTTGTGTGGGTTTTTCCTGAGTTCGGAAGGGTAGCCTTGCGGATTCAGGTAGATAGTAACTTTAGCGTTATTTTGCTTGCTGCGCTGTTGAGTTGCTTTCGTCAGCGCCCGCAGACACAAAAGCCACCTGCCCGCTCAGTCGGTAGGTGCAATGTTGTAGCAGCGCGGTTCACAACTGGTAAAACCTGTCTTATTGTGCAGTCAACCCTCGGGCCGCGAACATCAAGTTTATCAAAAAATTGATAAAATTTCACCGCTTACAGTCAGAGTTTGCGTGCAAGTCTTGCCAGCGATCGTCCAGAACCCAGGCTAAGATGCCTAGCCGAAAAAGGTTGACAGTTTTCCATAACTCTAATTGAGATTTTTTTACCCACAAAGTTTTGTTACTCATCAATGCAGGCTATTTTACCGTTATGTTGAATATAAAACATCGGGGTTGCCATTAGAGGCATCTGGCAAATTAATCGCTTTCCCAAACAACAATGTGATTGAAAAACGGAGTTTGCAAGAAACCTATAATTAGTTTTTCTAGAAACCATTATATCACAACTTTAAGGTAAAGTTGCCAAATATACTACTGGTCATTACGCTCAGTTTTGCCTCTAACAAAAAATCGAAATTAGATGCTATAAATCAGAAAATTTATATTCTGCTAAATATAGAAATAAAATAATTTTACACTGATCAGAAGGGCAGTAAGGTTGATAATTTACGCTGTTTTAGAAAGGGATAGCTTAGACTCAATCAACCCCACGCGCCTGTATCAATGCGTGTTAATGACTCAGCAAATAAGCTACAAGCTAAAGTGATTTTAGGTCAACCCTATTTCAAAATAAGTAGACAAGAAAAAAAACCAATATTAAGTCTTGTTTTTAAAAAGGCGTTTTAATAATTTGAGCTACAAAGTAGATTAAACTAAGTATAGTTAATCAATAGTACGGCCGATAGAGCGAAAATAGTAGATATTAACTCTAAAAAGCTTCAGGCTTGACAGAAGCAGTAGGAAGAGGTAGGTATGGCTAACATAACAAATATTTTTCGAGGATATGAGATTAACGAGCAAATATACGCAGGGAATCGAACTCTAGTTTATCGGGGTCGTCGATCTTCCGATCAGAAGCCCGTAGTCATAAAACTGCTACGAAATGACTTTCCCCGCTTCCACGAACTGGTTCACTTCCGCAATCAGTTTGTCATTACTAAAAACTTAGAGCTCCCCGGCACTGTCAAGGCCTACAGCCTGGAGACTTACCATAACCACTATGCTCTGGTGATGGAAGACTTTGGCGGAATTTCTTTATGTAGCTACCTCGCTAGTCTAGTGTTCGCCAGCAAGAAGCCCCTAGAAGGCTTGCCCATTAACGAGTTTCTTCCCATTGCCATTCAAATTGCCAACTCGCTCGACGGACTTTATCGCCATCACGTCATCCATAAAGACCTCAAACCCGCCAACATTCTAATTAACCCGGTCAGCAAACAAGTCAAGCTGATTGACTTCAGCATCGCTTCCCTGCTACCGCGCGAAACCCAAGAAATTCAAAATCCCAACCTCCTTGAAGGCACCTTACCTTACATATCTCCCGAACAAACTGGGCGGATGAACCGAGGAATTGATTACCGCACAGATTTCTATTCGCTGGGAGTCACATTCTACGAACTGCTGACGAGACAGTTGCCTTTCCAAACCGACGATCCGATAGAGTTAGTACACTGTCACCTTGCTCAGCAGCCTATCCCAGTCCATCACCTCAACAAAAGCGTTCCATTGGTGCTGTCTGAAATTGTTAGCAAACTGATGGCAAAGAATGCTGAAGACCGCTATCAAAGTGCCCTAGGACTCAAGTACGACTTAGAAACTTGTTTGCACGAGTGGCAAGAGACAGGGACGCTGACTCACTTTAAAATAGGGGAGCGAGATTTGTGCGATCGCTTCCTCATCCCAGAAAAATTATACGGTAGAGAAAGCGAAGTATCCTCACTACTGGCAGCCTTCGATCGCGTGAGTGCAGGCAGCACTGAAATGATGCTCGTTTCTGGTTTTTCTGGTATTGGCAAAACCGCTGTCGTCAACAAAGTTCACAAACCAATTGTGAGACAGCGAGGCTACTTTATAAAAGGCAAATTTGACCAATTTCAACGCACTCTTCCCTTTACAGTATTTGTCCAAGCTTTTCGCGATTTAATGGGACAACTGCTATCGGAAACCGATGCTAAAGTTGAACAATGGAAGTTGGAAATCTTGGCTGCTTTGGGCGAGAATGCTCAGGTAATCGTTGAAGTCATTCCTGAACTAGAACGTATTATCGGACAGCAAGCGCCAGTCCCCGAACTTTCTGGAAGTGCTGGTCAAAATCGCTTCAATTTGTTGTTTGAAAAATTTATTCAAGTCTTCACAACAAAAGACCATCCTTTAGTGATTTTCTTGGACGATTTGCAATGGGCAGACTCAGCATCGTTAAAATTAATTCAACTGCTGATGAGCGACGTTGATAACCGCTATCTCTTTTTAATTGGAGCTTATCGGGATAACGAAGTTTTTCCAGTACATCCATTAATGCTGACGTTAGGAGAGATTGAAAAAACTGAAGCAAAGGTGAATACTATTACCTTAGCACCACTTGCTCGAGCCGACGTAAATTGTTTAGTTGCCGATACTCTAGCTTGTTCTACAGCGTTGGCTCTGCCTTTGACAGAACTCGTTTATCAGAAAACCCAAGGCAATCCATTTTTCAGCACACAATTCCTCAAATCTTTGCATGAAGATGGGCTAATTGAATTTAATTTTGAAGCTCGGTATTGGCAGTGCGATATTGCCCGAGTGCGAACCTTGGCACTAACCAATGATGTTGTAGAATTTATGGCACTTCAGTTGCGAAAGTTGCCAGCCCAGACACAGTCCATTTTAAAGTTAGCTGCTTGTATTGGCAATCAGTTCGATTTGGCGACGTTAGCAATTGTTGATGAAAATTCGCCAGAAGAAACCGCATCGGCTTTATGGAAGGCACTACAAGACGGGCTAATTTTGCCCATTAGCGAAGTTTATAAGTTTTATCAAGCAGAGGAAAATAGCGAATCGGTAATCGCTAAGGTCAAGAAATCTGACCAATTACTAATTGCCCAGGATCAATTACCCAAATATAATTTTTTACACGATCGCGTCCAACAAGCAGCCTATTCCCTCATTCCTGAAGACCAAAAGCGTTCTACTCATTTAAAAATCGGTCAACTGTTATTAAAGAATACACCAGAAGCCGAGCGAGAAGAAAGAATTTTTGATATTGTCAATCACTTGAATGTAGGAGTTGAGCTAATTACTCAGCAAGCAGAACAAGAGCAATTAGCACAATTGAATTTAGTTACAGGAAAGAAAGCCAAAGCTGCTACCGCTTATGCTGCTGCGGTTGAATATTTCAATACTGGGAAGAAATTACTAACAGCAAATAGTTGGCAAAATCAATACGAACTAACATTAGGGCTGCATACCGAAGCAGCAGAAGCGGCATATCTGTGCGGTGACTTTGAGCGGATGGAAGAATTGGCATCAGTCGTGGAAAGCTGTGCCAAAATGCTACTGGACAAAGTGAAAGTATATGAAGTTCAGATGCAAGCTTGTATGGCGCAAAATAAGTTACAGGAAGCGCTGAATACAGGACTACAAGTTTTAAAACTGTTGGGGGTAGAGTTTCCCTCCCAGCCAAATCCGTCTGATATTGGGCAGGCATTAGGCGAAACTGCGGCAATTTTTAACGAGAAGCGAATTGAAGATTTGATTGATCTGCCTCAAATGAGGGAGCCCTATAAACTAGCCGCCATAAGACTTTTATCAAGTATCTTTGCTACTGCATACCTTGCTGCTCCTGCACTGTTGCCTTTGACTGTATGCAAACAAGTACAATTATCCGTCCAATATGGGAATGCTTCCGTTTCTCCCTTTGCTTACGCCAATTATGGTTTTCTGCTTTGTGGAGTTGTGGGAGATATTGATTCAGGTTATCAGTTCGGTCAATTAGCTTTAAGTCTAGTGTCAAAGTTAAATTCTCAAGAAATTAAAGCCAAGACAGCCTTCGTAGTAAATTTCTTGATCCGACCTTGCAAAGAGCATCTCAAAGAAACCTTAGAGCCTTTGGTGTCAGCTTATTCTAGCGGAATGGAGACAGGAGATAGAGAATATGCAGCCTATAATTTATTACAGTATTCCTGTTCAGCTTACTATAGTGGCAAAGAACTGAGTGTCCTTGAAAGAGAGATAGCAAGAAACAGAGATGCTATTGATAAAATCAAGCAAAAAAAACCGCTTAATTATATAGAAATTTATTGGCAGACTATCTTGAATATGCTGGGAAAAAGTAAAAATCCCTGCATTCTAAAGGGTGAATCCTACGATGAGCATATCAAGTTGGCAGTTTACCAGCAAACAAATGACCAAGTGGGATTTGCCTACATATATTTACACAAGTTTTTCCTTTGTTACTGGTTTGAAAAATACTCAGAAGCGATAGAGAATATCGCTCTAGCAAAGAAGTATTTAAATGCAGTAATAGGAATGCCCGTTATTCCTGTTTTCCATTTCTACGATTCTTTGGTGCGGTTGGCGGTGTATTCTGACATTCCACAGTCTGAACAACAGAAACTTCTCGACAGAGTACAAGCTAATCAAGAAAAAATGCAAAAGTGGGCGCATCATGCCCCCATGAATCATCTGCATAAATTCTATCTAGTTGAGGCAGAACGGCATCGGGTTTTAAACCAAAAAATAGAAGCGGTCGAGACGTACGACAAAGCTATTGCCATCGCCCAAGAAAACGAGTACATCAACGAAGAAGCACTTGCTCACGAACTCGCTGCAAAATTCTATTTAGAATGGGGCAAAGAAAAACTGGCTAAACCCTATTTAATTGATGCTTACTATGCTTACGCTCGTTGGGGAGCAAAAGCAAAGATTGACCATCTAGAACAGCGCTACCCCGAATTGCTTGCTGTGATCCTGCAACAGGAGCGAACTCGCCAGAATCCGACAGAAACAACTCATACCTCCAGCAGTGAATCATCCATATCTAACACCAATAGAACAATTATCGGTAGCACCAGCAGTTTGGAGTTAGTAGATTTGCCGACAGTGATCAAAGCTTTTCAAGCTCTTTCCAGTGAAATAGAACTAGAGCAATTGCTAACTACTTTGATGCAAGTAGTAGTGCAAAATGCCGGAGCACAAACCGGAGCATTAATTTTGGAGGAAGCGGGAAAGTGGAGAGTTGCCGTACACTGTACAAATCGCCAAAATTGTGACTTGCAATCACTTCTAGTTGAAGAAAGCAAAGCAATTCCTCTGAACATCATTAACTACGTCAAACGTACAAAAGAAATCCTAGTATTCGATCGTGCCAGCACTCAAACCACCTGGGCTGGCGATCCTTACATCATTGAGCACCAACCCAAGAGCGTATTATGCACTCCGATTCTCCATCAAGGCAAAGTAATGGGGATTCTGTATCTAGAGAATAATCTCACAACGGGGGCGTTTACGCGCGATCGCGTGGCCATCCTCAACATCCTGTGCTCCCAAGCAGCAATTTCCTTGCAAAACGCCCGACTGTATCAACAATCTCAGGAATATGCTCAAAAACTAGAGCAGTCTCTCCACGAGCTCAAACAGATGCAGTTGCAATTGGTACAGGGTGAGAAAATGTCTGCTCTGGGCAATTTAGTCGCAGGAGTAGCCCACGAAATTAACAATCCCGTAGGCTTTATCGCCGGCAACTTACAGCCAGCTCAAGAATACGTGGGGGATTTATTCAATTTGATTGATTTGTATCAAGAAAAATTTCCCAATCCGGGAGGGGAAATTGAAACAGAAATTGAGGATATGGACTTGGAGTATTTGCGAGAAGATTTGCCCAAATTGATTGGCTCGATGCAGGAGGGAGTCGATCGCATCCGCAATATCAGTACGAGTCTGAGAACGTTTTCGAGGGCAGATAGCGATCGACCAGTTTCTTTCAATATTCACGATGGGCTCGAAAGCACTCTGCTGATTCTCAAGCACCGTTTAAAAGCCAGCGAGTTCCGCCCTGCCATTGAAGTTGTGAAAGAGTATGGTAACTTGCCCCTAGTGAAATGCTTTCCCGGACAGTTAAACCAGGTATTTATGAACGTACTGGCAAATGCCATTGACGCTCTGGAGGAGTCAAATAAGGAACGCAGTTTTAAGGAAATTAAAGCCCTACCTAATCAAATCACGGTTCAAACTGCTCTGAGCGAATCCAACAATTTGGTTGTGATTCGCATTAAGGATAATGGAGTGGGGATGTCAGCCGAAGTCAAGGAAAACATCTTTAACCACTTATTCACCACCAAGTCAGTGGGTCAAGGAACTGGATTAGGATTGTCTATAGCTCACCAAATTGTTGTGGAAAAACATGGAGGCACATTAGTAGTGAATTCTTCTTTGGGGCAGGGTTCGGAGTTTGTGATTGCTATTCCGGCGTGAGCAATTCGTACTAGGGATTTAGCGCAATTAGTGCCGCCTCCCAACTACGAGCCACGTTATTAGAAGAAACAGGCAACGGGGGACGGGGAACGAGCAACAGGCTAGGGGTTTTCGTGCTAGGAACTAGCGACTATGGACTAGGAAAACAAAGAATATAGACTAATTCCCCCATCCTCCGCCTGCACCTTATTAGTGATGGAGACAGCGGTTTGCAACCGCCCGCTTTACCAACTCTCTTCCCTTTTTTTGTGCCCGGTTTCGAGTTAAGAGTTCCCGGGAGATTTTCAGCCTCTACCTTACCGAAATGAAAGCAGCTATCATGCTACTGAGATTGGGGAGTTGAATTTCATAATATGATAAGGTGCGCGCACCCTAGTTTAATAAGGTGCGCGCTTGACGCTTGACGCTGAGATGTACGGAGAGGGTGGGATTTGAACCCACGTTAGAGTTACCCCTAAAGTAGATTTCGAGTCTACCGCATTCAACCGCTCTGCCACCTCTCCAATTGATTTGAGATGTGAGCTAAAAGTATTTTACCGCACAGTGCGCCAGATTGTAAATCTTTATAAAAAAGAAGTTTGATTTTCTTCAGATTCCAAAGTGGTCTTAAATCCCCCTGCAGGAGTCCACTGGAGGGCTCCGTCGCGCCCTGTCCAGAATATCTGAGTTTTGCTTTGGCGCAGTTGGGCTGCGGTTTCTGGGTCAATTTCGTCAGCAGATGCGATCGCCACTTGCGGTCCAACTGCGCCCAATAACTCAGCCGTCAGGGCTTTTCCCGACCACCACAGCACTTGAGCCGGCTTCAAGGTTCCCGTTGCGACCAATTGTTTTTGCGCTTCCGGTGTCATTTCACCGAGGAGCAACCAAGTTTGATTTCCCACCAGGAATTCTACCACCGGAATCTCCGCATTCACCAACTGCAACCGCGTCGAACCCAGATCAACTGTACTGTTAGTTTCTAAAGGAAAGTAAACGCCTTGGCGAGATTGCACAGCCGTCATAAATTCCTGATTATTGCCGCGGTGAATTTGTTTCGGATCATTATTATCATAAAATGTTTTAATTGGCAAGCGTTGTAGTAATTTTCCCCAACCACTGCTCAAACCTAAATGACCGTGAGTGGCGATCGCAAAATTCACAGAATTAACTCCTTGCTTCTGCAAAAAAGGCAACACTGTAAACCTTACGGTATTTTCATCACCGCTATTAATTAGCGCCACCTTTCCCCTATCTTGAATTACTAAAACAGGCTCACCAGATGTCGCCAGCAAAGTAACTTGAAATAAAGATGATTGAACGTGCCAAGCTGGCAAAACTATGATACTTATTCCCGCCAGCAGCGCCAGCGGTAAAATCCAAGCAGATGAAAAACTAGGCAGCGAAACCACTCTACTTTTACCATTCTTCTTGCTTCTTTCTCCCTTCTTCCTTCTTGCCTCTTCCTTCTTCCTTCTTGCCTCTTCCTTCTTCCTTCTTCCTTCTTCCTTCTCCTTTCTTCCCCCGATCCAAACCCAGCCAATTAAACTGTAAAGCGCTATTAGCTGAAACACCGATACTTGACCGACAGCTACCGAATTACCGGGTAATTGCGAGAAATATTCCGCGATCGCAATTAACCCCTTTGCCGGATAGTCCAGCAGTTGCGCTAAAACACTGCCAGCGGGCGGAAAAATCAATCCAGCTAAAGCGCTAACCATCCCCCCAATACTCAAAATCCACAGCAAAGGAGCCGCAATAATATT
>NZ_JAUBQR010000104.1:0-21851 GCF_036701385.1 Microcoleus sp. Pol12B4
ACAACCTTTGCTGACTGTGGCTTCTACCATCGCATAAGAATGTCAACCTCTATCCCACATCAATCTTCTTTCCCGCCATTACTGAGCGTAACAACTTTAACGCTCTTACTCTTTATCCCATTTTATATGGACACATTAAGGCGTCAAATATTAAATGTGTTCCCGCCTCTAATAAAATAACTAATCTAGCTTTCGGAAACGCTGCTCTTGTACCTGGACGACTTCCCGGACGACCAAAAACCCGGGCATTTTCATCACCCAGACGGAAGATCTAAGCAGGTTCCATCTATCACTACAACCCTGAGTTCGCTGATAAAAGCTCCTACTGTTTCAACTGTAGCCATTGGTCGCACTAATGAATGAAACAACTGTCTCATCACGCCTGCTCCTAATCTTTGTCTGGCTTGAGTAATTGCCGATTTACAGGGAAACCGCCAATATTTACCCATTTTCACCCATGCTTCATTAAGACCATCAATTAAATTTTTTAAGACATCCCGCATTGAATCTTTTGACCACAGACTCATTGCTATTACCAGACACACTACCAGTTGTGCTGGTAGGGAGCGATGACGTTTCTCTTCAACCTTCGTTTTAGTAATCGCCTCTTCAATTGCACTGGCTGGAATTGCTATCTCTATGGCTTTGAATATCTCCTTACTTGGGATTTTGGGAGATACTAATGAGAAGTCTTTGAGATGCACCTTACTTGCTCTCTATTTTTGGACACCGTACCTAATTTACCACTATTTCAGACTTAACTGAACCGTATTGAATTATAGTGATGTACAAATTTAAAAATTAAAAATGCGAGCATCTCAATGAAAGCAGCCGAGCTATAAATTGGAGTTAGGAGTCAGGAGCCAGGAGAAAAGAGTCAGAAGGAAGAAGCCAGAATAAGTGTTTTTACCAATATGAGATGCTCCTCTTATGGTCGTCTAAAACTACCTTGTAACGCAAGAATTTAATCCTCTAAAATCACTTCTGTATCCTGTATTGCTTGAGAACTTTAGCGGGACTAACAAATGAAATGCCCTGAGAAAAAGAGGTACTGATCATGACAGCTTCAATGACGGGCTCATAAACCGTTTTTTCTGCAACCCACTCCACAATAAAGTTGGCACCTGAGCCTCCACTTGTATCATTTGCTGCAATGAAAAAGTGTGTGGAAGCAAGCGGCTTGAGTTCTACAGGACTCTTAATATCCTGCCTAATCAATTTCCCATCGGTATCGTAGTAACGCACAGAAGTGATAATAATCGAATTTGTCAGATCCGTATTGCGAATACTGAGCGTGGCTGACAACTCCATCACCTCATCCTGGCTATTGTAGTGATAAATATGCGAGTAAATAGGGACATATACGGTTTGTCCCATCACAACTTTTGTTTTATCTAACGTGACCGATCGCAGTGAGGTTTCACGTTTTGTATCAGGTTGTTGCCTTTGTGAGGTAGTTTGCTCAGAACAGGAGGTAATGACGATCGCGACGATCGCCCAACCAACCCAGAAATCATGTTTCAGCTTCATCGGCATTCATCCAAATACACCACATACATTGCAGTTACGTCTAAAGCAGAGTGCACATTCTCTCTCGTTTGAGGCGGCTTAGTGATAAGGTTTGAGCGGCAGTTCAATCTGAAACGTTGAGCCTTTGCCCACTTCACTCGTCACATGAATTCTTCCACCATGAGCCTGGACAATCTGTTCGACGATCGCTAACCCTAGTCCAAATCCACCACTATCGAGCGATCGCTCAGTGTCCACCCGATAGAAGCGATCGAAAATATAGGGTAAGTCCGCTTCTGAAATACCGATTCCCGTATCGATTATCTGAATGACTGCCAAATTGGAATGAAGAACTAGGCATATCTTTACAGTTCCGCCAACGGGAGTATATTTACAGGCATTGTAAAGCAAGTTTTCGACTACTTGCCGCAGCAAATCGGGGTCGGCCAATAATTCAATCCGTTGTGCCGGTGATTCGCAGGTCAGTTTGATATTTTGGGGTTGTGCAAGTGCGACAAACTGGGTGGCTAAATTGCTCAGCAACTCGTTGAGATTGATTAACTGGAGCGATTCCCGCGTAAGTCGCCCTTGATGACGAGCCAACAGCAGTAAATTATTCACCAGCGCTCCCATTGATTTTGCGCTATCTACAATGTTTTGTAAGGGAGGATGGTAACGTGAATCATCACCCGCGATGAGCAACCCAAGCTGGGCATTAGTGAGAATGGCAGACAGGGGCGATCGCAACTCGTGAGAGGCATCGGCTGTAAAGCGCTGAAGCTGCTGATAGGCTTGCCGAATCGGTTGCATGGCCAGCCCACTGAGACACCAACCTGTGAGGGCAATTAAGCCCAGTGCGATCGGGACAGCGAGAGTTAGCACAATCTGAAGCTCAGTGAGCCTGTTTTGAGTTTCTGTCAGGGGAGTTGCAACCTGAAGATAACCGAGTACCCCTGTTCTACCTTCAACGGGTAATGTCACCTGACGCAGCCAGATTCCTTTTCCCAAAAGTGGATCGGTCGATCGAACTGTGAGATAACCAAAGGGCGTATTTAACTGCTCTGGGGAAGGAGTCCCAAAAAAACGAACGAGCCGCCTTTGTGCGTTAAACCAGCGCACATAAATCAGATCTTCTGCAAGGGGATGAGAACCACTGCCTAACAAAGGGACATGACTCAGATCGACCTGGTTATGGTTTTTGCGAACTTCATAATACACGCTGGCAGCCATGACTCTAGTTTTGTCATAGAGCAGTCGGTCAAGCGCCTCTAGTTTATCTTTTACCTCAATCTGATAGATCACCCCCGCAAACAGCACGAGAATGCTTCCCATTGAGAGGGTGAACCAACGAGCCAAATTGCGACGACTTTGATTGAACACGGCTTGCCTTCACGATCGTTACTTTTCAGGGGAAGTCAGGCGATAACCCATACCGTAAATGCTATCAATCCAATCTGCTGTTCCAACAGCCTGCAAGCGTTGGCGGAGTTTGCGAACTAGAACGGTGATCGCATTGCTCTCTGGTTGAGTCCCCCATTCCCACACCGCTTGTTCAATCTGATTCCGACTCAAAACCTGTCGAGGATGACGCATAAAATACTCTAACAACTGAAACTCGCGACTGGAGAGGGAAACGGTTGCACCTTGTCGCTCAACAGTAAGAGTATCGAGGTGGAGGTGCAGATCCTCAAGGCTGAGCGTATCTCCTTGCCAAAGGGGCGATCGCCGTCTTAATGCCCGGACTCGTGCCATGAATTCAACCAAATCGATCGGTTTCACCAGGTAATCATCTGCGCCGGCGTCCAACCCGGTCACTTTTTCCGGCGTGGTATCTCTTGCCGTGATCATCAAAACCGGAGCTGTTTTCCCTGCGGCTCGATACTGACGACAGAGATTTACCCCACTGATATGTGGCAACATCCAGTCCAAAATCAACAAATCATAATCTTTTTCGGATAACAGCCACTGCGCCGTCTCTCCATCTTTTACCCCATCTACGCTATGTCCTGCTTGAGCTAGTACCGTTTGCAACGGCATCAGTTGCTTTGGGTCGTCCTCCACAAGTAGGATTCTCATATATTTTTTTAATTTGGCTTATAAACATTGATATATTGATATGCCAGCAATTCTCATTATGACTTTGGCAGAGAAGTTTGAACTGGTGAGGACTCTGGGGTGGACGATGGAAATGGACAGATTTCCATGGCTTGAATCAAGCCGTGCTCAAGGGTGAATCGATGACCCACGTGATCATCGACAAGAACTGCTCCAGCCAAGTCACGCACGACCTGATGCACATCGACCAAAATGCGCCCGATCTCCTCCGAGTAAAAGGAAACCGGCTCGACGTGCGGATCGAGCTCGCTCCATTGCTCCGTCCAGTAAGCGCGAACTTCTTTAGGTCCACGGACAAAACCGCCTTTGAACGCTTTCGGCCCAGCCACGTCCGGAGTCATGAGGGCAAGGGCAGCGTCAATGTCTCGCGCGTTGAAGGCTGCGTACGCCGCATGGAGCAGTTCGATTTCTGGTGCAGGTCGATCTAACATAAGTTGATCTGACATAAGAGGTATGGTGACAGCAAGTTTCATTATGCAAGATTATGAGAGTGATTCCCATCGAAACTCGCTATTGTGAAGAATTTTGGTATCTGAAACCCTTATTCCCTCGTTAGCAATCTAGGCTTGAAAGCTCAATTTATAGTGCAAGCGTTGCAAAATGAGAATTGCTGTTGATATGCTGATGAAATTTACCTATTTTAAGTATTAATCTAAAAATGCCAACACTTACTTTTTTTCTACTTGCAGCTCTAGGAGAAATCTCTGGGTGTTACGCTTTCTGGGCATGGGTGAGACTTGAAAAGAGTATTTTGTGGATTTTTCCAGGCATTTTAGCTTTAATCAGTTTTGCGCTTTCTCTAACTCAAGTCAATGCTTCAAATGCTGGAAGAGTATATGCTGCCTATGGAGGTATTTACATTCTTACATCTCTGGTTTGGTTATGGTTCATTGAAGGAGTTAAGCCAGATAAGTGGGACTTGCTTGGTGTTACAATTTCCCTGATTGGAACTGCTGTAATTTTGTTCAGCCCACATCGCTGATTGCTGTTTAAATATAACTCGAATAGTTGACGCATCTCCCTTGAGTATGATTTCAGCAGACCGATCGCTCCACTAAAGTGCAAATAGATCGCCGGGCAAGCGTTTAAATAGGTGTAGTATGTGGCAGGTTACTAAACGTTGGCTAAAAGCATCAGGCGCAGAGTTTTGGTTGCCATTGCCATTTGTGGCGATCGCGTTTTGGGTTGGTTCCGGTTTCCTAATGGCTCAAGAATTACAACAACCCCAGATCGCAAAAAATAAACTTCAGGCAGATACCCAGCTTAAAGCAACGGTGTCTGTGAATATATTGCTGATCAACGCGGTGATCAACAGAAAACAAGGAACAACCCTGGTTGCGGTAGAAACAGCAGAACCCATTTTGAAGCGATTGCAATTAGAATTGCCAATGACTGACGCAACCCAGATAGAGACAGCGATCGCGCAAGAGCTCCAATTATCACGTCAAAATGTTCGCCAGTTAGTCCGTTACGAGATCGTCGAATAAGTTTATTGTTTCAATATTGCGATCGCATCCCGTCAAAAAAGGTTGCTAATCCATAGGTTTCCTGGCTGCGACCGCGCATTTTTTTAACTGGCAAGAGCCTTTGGCGCTTGCCACTTCACTGTTAGGAACTACTGAGTGACGATTTCGTTATTGATGGAAACATTCGCTGCAACTTGCCGAGCGAGTTGTTCTGCCAATGCTTTTTGTTCGGTCGTTTGAACGCGCCCGGTTAACACAATCGCATTAGCCCGATCGTCTGCGTCCAAATCGAATGGCTTGAGGGTGGCATCGGAGTCTAAAGCCTCTTCTACGCGATCGGCAATATCGTCAATGTTTTGATTGTTACCCGTCTGTGCGGTCGTGGTTGCAGGCGCAGAAGTGGTTGGAGCAGTCGGATTTTCAGTGGTAGTTGTGGGAGCAGAAGTAGATGGAACAGTTGTCTGTGAAGTATTGGGTGGGGTGCAAGCACCTAAACCCAAAATTGCAACAGTGCTGACGCTGATTCCTTGCACCAATAGCTTTAATAATTGCATATTATTTGCCTGTTTTGTTGGTTTTGAAACGCAATTTTGCCGAGAAACCTCAGCCTGAACTTTTTCATTATCTCAAATTAACGAGTGAATGTACGATAGTTCATCCATCAAAAGTAATGCTTTTTATAATCCTCTTAAAAGGCAACAATAAATCAAATCCAGTGAACTAAGTTTTGCAAGTATATAAGCTATATCAATCGGTTATCTGCCTAAGCATAAGCAGCAAATGTGATCCAAATGTGAGCAACAGAAATCAGTCGATCACTTTTCTCTCACATTCATCAATGACGCTAGAAACAAGACCAAACAACAGAGAAGCACTTGGCTTGACAAGAAGCGTTATGACTGCAACGAATCTAGAAAAATTAGTAGAACAATCTTGGCATCACCTCTCTGCCGAGAAAGTAGCTCGGCTTTTAGAGACTGACCTGGAAACAGGTCTATCTTCCCACGTGTCAGCCCAACGGCGCGAGATCCTCGGTCCCAATCAACTAACGGCTCAGAAGCAGCAAAGTCCCTGGTTGCGATTTTTTCAGCAACTGAATCAGCCGCTAATCTACATTTTATTAGCCTCTGGCATAGTGACAGCATTTCTGAAAGAGTGGATAGATTCAGGGGTAATTTTTGGGGTTGCTCTGACGAATGCCACCATTGGTTTCGTTCAAGAGTCAAAGGCAGAGAATGCGATCGCCGCTTTAGCAAAATCTGTGGCAACTGAGGCAACCATTCTCCGCAACGGTCAAAAGCAAGTGGTTTCATCCAGCGAACTGGTTCCCGGCGATATCGTCTTGCTGTCTTCTGGGGATAAAGTGTCTGCGGATCTGCGGCTGATCGAAGTCCGTGACTTACAAGTCGATGAGTCAGCGTTAACGGGAGAATCTGTCCCGGTTCAGAAGCAATCCCAGGCACTAGAGGCAGACGCTGCACTGGCCGATCGCACGAACATGGCGTATACCGGAAGCCTGGTAACGTTTGGACAGGGACGCGGACTGGTCGTCAGCATTGGTGACTTGACCGAGACCGGACACATCTCCCAACTCATGCAGCAAAGTAGCACACTGGAAACCCCGCTGAGCCGCAAAATTGACAAATTTAGCAAAACCTTGCTCTATGTCATTTTAGGTTTGGCTGCCTTCACCTTTGTCGCAGGCATTGCCCAGAGATTTTCTTGGGTTGAGGTGTTCAAGGCATCTGTGGCCCTTGCCGTCAGCGCAATTCCTGAAGGCTTACCCGCGATTTTAACGGTGACACTGGCGATCGGGGTTTCCCAAATGGCAAAGCAACACGCCATTATTCGCAAACTTCCGGCAATTGAGACGCTGGGCAGCACCACCGTGATTTGTTCCGACAAAACCGGAACCTTGACTCAGAATCAAATGACTGTTCAGGAAATTGATGCCGGTGGAAAGCGATATCGGGTTAGCGGTGGAGGATATGCACCAGACGGGAAAATTTCTGTAAATGGACATTCCGTTGACCTGGCAAACGCACCTGCTTTATATGAATGCCTGCAAGCAGGACTGTTGTGCAACGATTCTTATCTAGACGTGCAAGACGGGAACTGGACTGCGATCGGTAGTCCCACGGAAGGGGCGCTGGTTGCGGTAGCCCAAAAAGCGGGGTTAATTACTGAGCAACTGGAGGAAGCGCTTTCCCGGCTCGATACACTGCCGTTTGAATCTCAGTTTCAATACATGGCAACCTTACATGACGATCGTCCAGAACGGTTGATTTATGTCAAGGGTTCAATTGAGGCAATTCTCACGCGGTGTCGCCAGATGCTCGATGAAGAGGGAGAGACGATCGCCCTCAACCCCGTGCAGATCGAGGAAGCCGTCGAGAGGATGGCGAAAAAAGGGCTACGAGTTCTAGCACTTGCCAAGAAAGTTGTACCCGCTTCTCAATCTTCTATTGAGCATTCTGATATTGAGCAAGGGTTAACTTTTCTGGGGCTGCAAGGCATGATCGACCCGCCTCGCCCCGAAGCGATTCAAGCGATTGAAGCCTGTCGGTCTGCGGGAATTCAGGTGAAGATGATTACCGGCGACCATGCCAAAACAGCCGCAGCGATCGCGCACCAAATGGGACTAAATCAAACCCAAGAGGCTCCCGTTTTTACGGGTCAAGAACTCGCTCAAATGAATCAGCAGCAATTAGCCAATGCTGTCGAACAAAGCAGCGTGTTTGCTCGTGTAGCGCCAGAACAAAAGCTCCGCATTGTCGAAGCACTTCAGTCTAAGGGTGAGATTGTGGCGATGACTGGAGATGGAGTTAATGATGCTCCCGCCCTGAAGCAAGCTGATATTGGGGTAGCGATGGGCATCACGGGCACTGAAGTCACAAAAGAAGCCGCAGATATGATTCTGACGGATGACAACTTTGCTTCGATCGAGAAAGCAGTTGAGGAAGGACGCACGGTTTATAAGAATCTGCTGCGGGCGATCGCCTTCATCCTACCCGTGAATGGTGGAGAGTCCATGACCATCTTGATTGCCGTACTTTTGGCAACCCCGCTACCCATTTTGCCAGTACAAATTCTCTGGCTGAATATGGTCAGTTCAGTTGCGTTGAGCTTACCGTTGGCGTTTGAGCCGCCCTCTCCCGATGTCATGCAACAGCCGCCTCGACCTGCCAATGAACCGCTTCTGTCTCGCAGGCTGACGGCTCGGATTCTGACAGTTTCGGTATTTAACTGGATTGCGATCTTTGGGATGTTTGAATGGATCGTCCAAACCACAGGCAATGAAGCTCTAGCCCGGACGATGGCAATTCAAGCATTGGTTGCAGCCGAAGCTTTTTACCTATTAAGCATCAGTCGCTTCATTCCGGCGATCATCGCCAAACTGCGCGGTAAAGATGAATCAGTTGGCTATGCTGTGGCGATCGGCATTGGGGCTATTTTCATTCTCCAATTCCTGTTTAGCCAATGGGGCATTATGAATCAGTTATTCGACACTGAAGCTTTGAGCCTAATCCAAGGCTTAATTTGTATCGGATTCGGACTGCCAATGATTCCTTTATCAGCTTTGCTAAAACGTTTTGCACCTCTGAACTAAGTAGTTTTTGTGATGAGGCTATTGCAAGCTAATTCACACACTATTTACCAATTTTGTAGCGTTTAACATTGAATATTTCTCATGAATTACCAAAATCTCAAACGTGCTAGCGGCCTATTTACTAATCATCGAAACGCAAAGCAGGCGCTAGTTGAGCTAAAAAGCAGAGGCTTCCCCATGCACAAGATTTCAGTGATTGCTAAACCTTCTGACAATAATGATTTGGACTCTCTGGGCGTGAAACAAATTTTAATGACAAGAGCAGCAGGCGCACAAGTAGGCGCGATCTTAGGCAGCATACGACTAGGTTCGCTAGCCTTAATTGTTGGACTCAGCAGCCTGCTAATCCCCGGTATTGGTCAGGCATTAGCGGTGGAAAGCATTTTAGCAACTTTTTTTGGAAGTGGGATTGCTGCAACTGCTGGCGGTCTATGTGGCGCGCTTCAAGGATGGTTGGTGCCAGAAGAACAAGCAAGAATGTACAATGACAGATTTAACCAGGGAGATTATTTGCTCGTCATAGAGGCAAGAGAAAATGAGATCGTGATTGCTGAACCTGTCCTTAAACGTTGGGAGATTCTGACATGGCGTGTCTGTGATGCTACCTAAATTCAATGTCAGAAAGGACGATTACCTTCGAGGAATTTAGTCCCGCGAATCAGAACGTCCAAAACCCACTCAAAAATTGGAAGGTCGATGATTTTGGGCATTGCTCTCTTATTCCTGACATACGGATCGACAACTTCCAGTACCCGCCTTAGCGGCAACGGCGATCGGGTCGGCAACACTTCAGAAGAGACTGTTTAAAAAAATTAAAAACCAGCACAATTAAGAGCAATTAGCATCTTGTAAGGGTTTGGAAATCATCCAGATCTACCAAAAAAACTGCTCTTTAAAAACGATCAGATCACCCAACCAACCCAGAAATCCTGTTTCAGCTTCTTCAGCATTCATCCAAATACACCACATAAATTGCAGTTACGCCTACAACAGAGTGAACCGTCTCCTGTAGACTAAAACGGTAGTTAATCTGTTAATTTCTTTGAGGAAAACGAGTTTATGGGAGGAGTATCGGTGATAGAGTCGATTGTAGCGCAACAAACTCCCTTGGGCAGCGAGCCTGCTACAAATAGCCAAACGGCAGGAGTCATTCCTGAATTGGTCATCATCTTGATCATTCTGCTGCTGATTGCAACTGTTGTTGCACTCGTAACTCAACGGTTGCGAATTCCCTATGTAACGGGCTTAGTGTTAGCAGGCTTGCCGATTACGGAGGTTTTGTCGCGTCGAATTGGTTTAGACCCATCTTTAGTATTAAATCTTTTTCTACCAATTCTGATTTTTGAAGCAGCTATCAATACCGATATCAGCCGTCTCCGCAGTACATTTAAGCCGATCGCCCTGCTGGCTGGTCCCGGCTCTATCTTTTCTTCAGCAATTATCGCTGTTTTGGTTAAATTTGGGCTGGGGCTAGACTGGATTCCAGCGTCGCTGATCGGAGTCATTCTGGCAAACACTGATACAGTCTCGATGATCGCGGTTTTTAAAGAGATCCGTGTGCCTTCCCGGCTATCCACCATCGTGGAAGGAGAAACTCTGTTTAACGATGCGGCTGCTCTAATTTCATTTAATTTGGTTTTGGTCATTTATGCGACAGGCTATCTCACCCCTATACAAGGCGTGAAGGAACTGCTCGTGGTTGCCTTAGGTGGGGCAGTGGTCGGGGGTGTTTTAGGTTATTTGAGCGTGCCTATATTTGTTCGTTTAAACGATCGGTTGAGTAGCCTTTTGCTAACCGTCGCTCTCGCATTGGGAACCTTCCAAATCGGACAATTTTTAGGCGTATCCGGCGCAGTGGCGGTGGTCATCACCGGACTGGTTTTTGGCAACCTTGGGCTGCCTCGCAGTTCGTCTGCCTCGGATCGGATTACCTTGCTGAGTTTCTGGGAATACGCTGGTTTTGGCGTCAATACGTTTATTTTCCTGCTGATTGGGATTGAAATTAACCCGCTAACGCTGTGGAGAATTTTGCCATCCATTTTATTCGTCATTCTGGCCTATCAACTGGGACGGATTCTCTCGGTCTATTTGTTATTAGCGGGGCTGCGTTGGTTCGATCGCCCCATTCCGCTACGCTGGCAGCACATTTTGGTTTTAGGGAATATTAAAGGGTCTCTCTCAATGGCCTTAGCTGTTGCGATTCCCTTGGCCCTACCAGGACGGGATAACATCATTGCCCTGGTTTTCGGTGCAGTTTTATTCTCCTTAGTCGGACAGGGATTAAGTTTACCGTGGATGGTAAAACGACTAAAAATAAGCCGTGTTTCTGATGTAATGCAGGAAGCTGGGCAGTTACAGATTCAGTTGATCGCTTCCAAAGCGGCTCAAGATGAGCTAGATAGTTTGCTGAAATCTGGCGTGTTGCCGAAGGCAGTTTACGAAGAGTTATGGGCATCATATCAAGCACGAGTAGCACACTCTGAGCGAGTGCTGCGCGATCTCTACAATAAACATCGGGCCGGGCAAGTACAGGGCGATCGCAGCGGGCTAGATACGATTCGACGGCGATTGCTCTTAGCAGAAAAAGGAGCAGTTAGCGATGCCCTCCGCAAGCGAATTGTTCCAGAGGATCTGGTTGAGCCTTACATCAAAGATTTGGATGAGAAACTTCTAACGTTGGCAGATGACTAGCGCGAATGCCAAGGTAATCAATCATCTGGTGAACTAGCTCTGGACGGGTGACGACCAAGATGGTAGAACCTGCTTCTAGAACAGTATTACCGTTTGGAATCTCCAGATTGGCGCAGGCATGGCATTGATAACCAATAATCAGCGAACCTGTTGGAAAACCAGGGTCTTGAGCAATTTGAGCAACGGTGCGACCTGCCACATTGCAATCGCCTGGAACGGGCAGCTTTAGCACCTCGACTTGTCCTTGTTCAAAGTGCATCATCGATTCGATTTGAGGGTATTCAATCGCATTTGCCATTGTTGCGACTGCCAAATCAATCGTGCTGATGATGTGACTGGCTCCGGCAAGGCGATAGGCTTCCATGAATTCGCGATCGCGCATTCGCACCACAATATGGGAAATGCCATAGCTTCTGGATAGGGTGATCAGCGCTAAATTCAGTGCATCGTCCCTGAGTGCAGCAACGACGGCGTTTGCTTGTTTAATTCCGGCTTCCAGAAGCACCGTTGTGCTCACGGCACTGCCTTCAAATGCCATCACTCCGATTTTTTCTCGAGCAAAGCGACAGGCCAGCGGGTCGGCATCGATGATTGCAACCGTATGACCGACTTTTAATAACTGTTGGGCTAAACCCAGCCCCATCATTCCTGCTCCACCAATTAATACGTACATGACTATTTGTCACCCCAAAAATGAACTTTACAGAGCGCTCGCTGTGAGCGATATTGTGTTGGGTTTTTATCAGTTTAATCGGCTTGTGAGGTGGCTTATACCGGGCTTACTTATTACCTGTTCCACAGTTAATTTAATCTGCTTTTGGGGTAGGCATTGCTAGCCCGCCCCTCAAGGGATGTTCCTCAGTTAGATGCGTAGGGGGAACCCTACATAATCTTAGGCACTTTAAAAAACTCCCCATCGCGATCGGGTGCTCCCTCCAAAATACTTTCTCCCTTAGCAAAAGGTTGCAAATCGTCCGATCGCATCACGTTACTAACATCGATCGCCCGTGTTGTCGGCTGTACCTTGCTCGTATCCAGTTCGCTCAACTGCTCGAAATAATCCAAAATACCGTTAAGTTGACCAGTAAACTGCTCTTCTTCTTCCGGCGTTAATTCCAATCTCGCTAAATTCGCTACTTTCCGAACTTCTTCTCTGTCAATCATAAAAATTGGGAATTGGGAATTGGGAATGGGGAATTGGGAATGGGGAATTGCTTATTATAAACAATAACAAACAACAAACATAGAACAAATAACTAATGCTCCATGCCCATCATAGTTAAAAATACACATCAATTTGCGATCGACCTGTCGTCTTCAGCCAATTTTGTACCTCAATGTAATTGTTTGGGGCCAAGCGAATAGCCTCTTTCCAATAATCCGCAGCTTTATCAAACAGCCCTTCCGCCCCTTCAATATTGCCCGCTTCCTTTTCCTTTTCCCCTTGATAGTGGTAAATCACAGCAATATTATTCAGTGCTTGTGGCATTCTCGGATTGAGATCCAAAGCCTCGCTGTAATATTCCAAAGCTTTATCGTGTTCGCCGTTGCTAGTATGGATCAGCCCCATATTATACAAGACATAACTGCGATCGTAAGGATCTTCCTCCAGCTTCAGCGCTTCATGATAATTGTCCAGCGCTTCAGCATATTCGCCATCTGCTTGAGCGGACATACCATCCCGGTAATAAGCAAAAGCTTCCTTCGCCTGCTTTTTGGCTGGCATAATCTTTAGGATGATATCAGCCATTACTGTGAAGCTTTTGTCAATAAAGTTATCGTTGCGTTGAGTTCTTGGCATATGCGATTCTTTGGTGAGTGGCTAATCAGAAAAATTAGCCTGTAAAGTTTTCCTATTAATAATTGCGCCACTGTTGTAGTGGGCCGTTGTGTTGAGGGCGCTAAAAGGCTTAGTCGATCGCAACTGCGAACCTTAAAACACTCCCTTGGGTTTAACACTCTCGCAAGTTCTATCTATTTTATATAAGTCTTGCAAGACTTGCAAAAAAACCAGATTTCTTTAACCTCTCTCTCGTACTCTACACAAAACTTACAAAAACCCGCAACGGTGGAAAAAGTTCTGCTGGAGGGTGCAGGGACAATCGTGTTCCATGGCTTTCCTTCGGGTCGCGAAAGCTAACACCAACGGGCGATGATCGCGCACCGTACCCTACTAACGGTACTCACAATCCCCGTCGTTGACCCTCAGAGCAAACAAGCAAATAGCCTGCAGAGGAGAAATTCAATCACAAAGTTTTATTAAGCTATCCGAGTTCAGCCCATACTTAAAAGTTATTCGGCAAAACACTAGCAATATTTTGCCCCAAAGTCAAGGGCAGCCTCAAAAAATCCGAAACCCGATCGCCAAAACCAGCTCGAATTCCCGCAATATATAATAAAAATAACCGGGTAATTTTCACAGAGAGAAACCTATGGCTCCGAATCCCACCATTATGCAAGCCGTCGAACAACTTGGCTACCGCGTTACGGTTGGAGACGTGGCGGCAAAAGCTGGATTAGATGTCAATTTTGCCCAGCGAGAACTGTTAAGCCTCGCCTCCGAAGCAGGTGGCAACCTGCAAGTAGCAGAATCCGGCGACATTGCCTACCTATTTCCCAAGAACTTTCGAGATATTTTGCGAAACAAATTCTTGCGCTTGCAGTTGCAGGAATGGTGGCAAAAAATCTGGCGCATTTTATTTTATCTGATTCGGATATCTTTCGGCATAGTGCTGGTAGCTTCCATCCTCTTAATTTTTGTTGCTATCACGATTTTACTCTCCAGCGGCGATAGCAATAACAGCAGCGGCGGAGGAGGAGACGGTGGTGGAGGGGGCGGCAGAGGCGGCGGCTTTTCCTTTTTTCCCTACTTCTGGAACGACTTAATCTGGATATTTTACTGGAACCATGACGAACCATACTACCAGCAGCGATCGCGCTTAACTGGTCAAAAGCCCCAGATGAGTTTTCTGGAAGCAGTTTTCTCCTTTATCTTTGGAGACGGCAACCCAAATCACAATCTAGAAGAGCGCAAGTGGAGCGATATTGCGACTGCAATTCGCAACAACCGAGGTGCCGTTGCCGCCGAACAAATTGCTCCATATCTAGACAATCTCGGACAAGGATACGCCCGAGAGTACGAAGAATATATGTTACCAGCCCTCGCCCGTTTTGACGGCCGTCCCGAAGTCAGTCCCGAAGGGCAAATAGTCTACCACTTCCCGCAATTGCAAACCACAGCCACCGAGAGAAATTCTGAACCAGTAACAGCTTATTTGCGAGAAATGCTGTGGCGTTTCAGCAACGCCAGTTCCGGCCAAATCATGCTCGCAGCAGGGTTGGGGGCCGTCAATCTTGTCGGTGCGCTAGTTTTGGGGAATCTATTAACTAATAATTTGATCGCAGGTGGATTTATCGGTTTCGTCAGCGCTGTTTATCCCATGATCCTGATTTACGGCGTCGGATTTCTTGCAATTCCTTTAATTCGCTACTTCTGGATTCAGTGGAAAAATAGTCGCATAGAGGCCCGCAATCAAGAGCGTCAGCAGCGAGCAATGTTATTAAACGAACCCGATGCCAACTTGCTCAAAAAACTGGCCTACGCCCGGGAATTTGCAGCAGAAAACGTTCTGACTGGAGAAGACTTAGCTTATACAACAGAAACAGAATTAACCCAACAAGAACTAGAACAGTCAGCCAAAACAGATGCCGAATGGCAGCGCCGGATCGATCGCTCCGACAACTTGTAAGAATAAAAAAACCAGTTTTTTGTTGTTAACTTAGGTTGCACTAAAATCTTGCCCCTTTTCAAGAATAGGCAGGATGCCTGTTCCACAATAAAATATCTTTGTTGGAGAACTGGCTTTTAGCTCGTTGCTAAGAATTGTGGAAAATATCAATCTGTATGGATGTCATAATTTTTTATACTCCGAGTTTTATTAAATAAGCTTAGGGCGTTTAAAAATCAAACAATTTTGGTCATACTTAGAGTCGTGATCCAGAGCCACAAGTTCCCATCCCTCCTCGCCCAAATGATTGACAAATAGATGCAGCGAGCCTTGTTTCCAATCTCGCTGTTCTTCACCGTTTACATATAAACTAATCAGCTTGTTTCCAAAAGGATACATATTCGCATCCACAAATAAATACTCCCACTTTTGCATAGCAATCCTTAATGTAGTTAGTTGGCAGTTGGCACTTGGCAGTTGGCAGTAGTTAGTAGTTATTTGTTATTTGTTGTTGGCTCTAATAACCAATGCTTTTCGGCGAAGATGCTTTTCGCCCCACTTCCAAGTTCCCAATTACCAATTCTTTTCGACCCAATTCCCAATTCCCAATTCCCAATTCCCAATTCCCAATTCCCAGCAGTTACTGGACTGCAATTCTAGCCAAAGTAGTACCCCGGTAATAGTGCAACAAAATCTGCTGGTAGCCGTATCCCTGTCTGGCCAAATTGTAGGCCCCCCACTGACTCATTCCTACAGCATGGCCGAAACCTTTGCCAGCAACTTGAAAACCGGTAGGAGCTTGGCCGCTGTTCCTTGGGTTCCCACCGCTCCCATACTGAGGAATCACGGTAAACCGCGTACTCCTCAAATTTAAAACCCGGCGTAAATCTGCGCCAGTCATGACCCTAGAACCGCCATCTCCAACTACTTTCATCCTCAAAACGCTGCCATAAGCGGTAGTGCGTTCTGGCTTCATCGAGATCACATTGCCCACGCCAGAAATCTTACTGCTGATTTGAGCCCGAGAAAAATTTTCTTTCCATTGGTAAACCGGCGCTCCTTGGTCGAAGTCAGGAACAGCACGCAGGTAAGGCAGGGGTTCCGTCCAAACATCCTCGACATTTTCAGTATGGCCCCCAGACGCAGAGTGGAAAGCTGCTAAAATTATCTGACCGTTGTAGGCCAGAACTTGACCAGCGGTTGCATCAACGGCGGAATAAGTGCCAGAAGATTCTGTTTGCAGTCCTTTGTAAACCTGCGAAGACTGAGTGCTATCCACGTCGTAAAGATCGGTTTCGCTTTTGAGGCGTTGGTGGATAGCGTAGGAACGGGCTGCGACTGCTTGGGCTTTCAAAGCCTCTTGAGGCCAATTGCCACTCATCTCGGCACCGAGAACGCTATAGAGATATTGTTCAATATCGACGTAGTTGACGGCAGTCAAGCCTCCTTTTTCGGGAACTAGAAGCGTGCGTCCCCGATACCAACGATCGCCAATCCAAACATAACCGTTCCCCGTCGGCTCGATCCAAACTTGGTTGGCCGCCCAGCGACCAATTGCCACTGTTCCCGATCGAAATTGAGCTGACTGAGAACTGTTTGCCGACAGTTCGCCCAAATTGCGCCCGCTACCATCGCGGATTGCAGCCTTAGTAGAACTGCCGACTTTTACCTGACTTGCTCCGTCTTGTACCGCCACTCGCAAGATCAGCGCGGCCTGTGCTGGGGCTACCATTACCAGCCAAAACAATAGCGAAATCCAAAAGTAGCGTTTTTTTAATGTTGAAAGAACGGAAACAAAGAATACTCCTGACTGCATTTGAAAATTTTCCTTTTATGCTGTATATGTTTGACAAGTTTTAAGGGGAAGCTCCGGTTCGGGGAAAAGGAAGAGGAACGGAAGAAAGAAAACGTTAGAATTGGGTTTGCTACTCTGTGCGCTTGTCAAAAATGATTTGAGCGACTCGATCCTCGCAGGAACAGCGATTTATCCCGGTTCCTGGGTGCGACTATTTCCTTTATGTCGGATTAGCTGCACTCTGGATATATGTAACATATTTTTTAAGACTTAATTGAGGTGATTTGACTCTTGCAGATTACATTTCTCGGAACTAGCTCCGGTGTCCCCACGCGATCGCGCAACGTTTCCAGCATCGCCCTCCGGTTGCCCCAGCGAGCGGAACTGTGGCTGTTTGACTGCGGCGAAGGAACTCAGCACCAGTTTCTCCGCAGCGATCTCAAAGTCAGCCAACTAAGCCGCATTTTCATCACTCACCTGCACGGCGACCATATTTTCGGCTTAATGGGTTTGCTGGCTAGCTGCGGTTTGGCGGGGAATGTCAAGCGCATCGATCTTTACGGGCCTCCGGGACTTGAAGAATATTTGCAAGCTGGCGTTCGTTATTCTCAAACTCATTTTTCTTACCCGGTTAAGGTACACAAAATTCACGAGGGAGTCATCTATGAAGATGACGAATATATTGTTAGCTGCGGCCCTTTGAAGCACCGAGTTACTGCTTTTGGTTATCGAGTAACTGAGAAAGACCGTCCGGGACATTTTGATGTAGAAAAAGCGAAGGCTGCGGGTATTCCTTCGGGGCCGCTTTACGGTCAGTTAAAACAAGGAAAGACGGTAAAGTTATCGGACGGGCGACAGTTTAAAGGTACTGATTTTTGCGGCCCGGATCAAATCGGGCGCAAGTTTGTGTATTGTACTGACACGGTTTTTTGTGACGGGGCGGTGGAATTGGCGAAGGATGCTGATTTGTTGGTGCATGAAGCTACTTTTGCTCATCAAGATGCTCAAATGGCCTTCGATCGCCTCCATTCAACTTCGACAATGGCGGCTCAAGTGGCTTTGACGGCTGGGGCGAAACAGTTAATTATGACGCATTTTAGCCCGCGTTACGCTCCGGGGAATGCGATCGTCCTGGATGATTTGCTCAAGGAAGCGCAGGCTATTTTTCCGAATACGAAAATGGCCTATGACTTTTTGACTTACGAAGTGCCCAGACCTGTTTAAAACTAGGGTTAATCTTACCTGAGATGTGACAGCTTTTTCAATAAGGGCGATCGGGGCGGGCAAGATGCCCACCCCACAAGAAAATTTTAAATATCACTGACATTGATAATAATACCAGTGTCAACTATATTAAACACAAATATTTATTAAATTTACCATGACGTTTGAAATTGGACTATTAGGAAAGCTAGCACCAGCAATGGCTAAACTGGCAGAAATAGGATTCAAAGAAGCTATGAAAAAATTGAATCCTAGCGATTTTGAAAAAGCTTGTATTTGTGCGCTCAAAGCTGCCGATAAAAATAAATTATTCTCTGCTTGCGAACAGGGTGTAGTCGAAGATTTTCTTAAAAGTTTCTTGACGGGTGCAGCACTTCCAGAACTCCTGAAACCTTTCAACGACCAAGAAAAGCCTCAAGTTAATTTTTTAGTTGAAGCCTTTAATGCCACAGTCCCAGAACACAAGAAAATTCAAGACCGATTCGCTCCCGAAAGACTGCATGATTGGTTGGATGTTTTTGCTGAAACCTATTTTCATAAAACAAGTAGTTATTTAAGGTTAAAAGTTGCCAAAGCAGACTATTTGAAGCAACTGGCTAACTGGTTTGATGATGTTAAGTTTGCTGGCATTGCAGTCGAAGCTCAGGAAATCGAAAAATCGGAAAAGTTGGCTCACATTTTTGTAATGCCCGATGTTTTGGAAGAAGAAAAGGTAGATATTTATCGCTTTATTCAAGAATTGGGGGAACGCAAAAATATGCAACAGATGCAGAGAGAAACTCGCTCTGGTAGAAAGTTTTTAGCATCACAATTATTGAAGCAAAATCAATCAAATAAATTTGTTTTGCTAGGCGCTCCTGGTTCTGGTAAAACAACTTTACTGAGCTTTTTTGCGGTGATGTTGGCTCAGAATGATCCAGAAAAACTCGGCTTGCCTTCTGGGATAGATTGCTTGCCGATTTTGATTAAGATTCGGGATTTTGCTAGGCTTTCAGATATCAATCTCCTCGACTATGCCCGCCAGTTTGCGGAGAAAACTATGTCCGTGAAACCGCTGCCAGAAGGCTTTTTTGAGTATTGGCTGGCAGACGGTAGGGCGATGATTTTGTTGGATGGATTGGATGAGGTTGTGGAAGAATCCAAGCGCTATGCGGTGGTGCAGCAAATTGAGAATTTTTTGGGGCAGTATCATCAAAATCTGGCAATTATTACTTCTCGCCCTGCTGGTTACAAACGCGATTTTTTTAATACTTCGGAGTTTGAACACTATCAGTTACAACTGTTTGATGATGCTAAGGTTGATCGGTTTATTAATCACTGGTACGACAGCCGCGTTCCAGATGCGGCGGAAGCTCAACGTCGCAAAGATAGCATTAAAAAAGCTATGGATGAAAACGATCGAATTAAATTGTTGGCGAGAAATCCGCTATTGCTGACAATCATTGCTTTGATTCACCGCTATCAAGCTGTACTGCCGAAGGCACGCCACAAGCTTTATGAAAAAGCTGTGGAGACACTGTTAAAGTGTTGGGATGCTAACAAAAATATGACTGATAAGTCAGTATTCAAATGTTTAGATGCAGAGGACTTACGGCGGCTGATGGAAATTCTCGCCTATTGGATTCACACTCAGGGTAGTACGGATAATCCTGAAGGCGGGACGCTGATTGTCAAGGATGATTTGTTAGAGCAGTTAACTCAGAACATTAAAACCAAAAAATCAATAGAATTGTCCAGTGCAAGAAAGGAAGCTAAACGATTTGTTGATTTTATTCAACAGCGGACGGGATTGCTCAACGAACAAGGACAAGATTTGTACGCCTTTGTACACAAGACTTTTCAAGAATATTTGTGCGCTCAGGAAATCGGCTATCAGGCAGATGATGAGGATGATTTTGAGATTGTTCTCAAGCATATTCGAGAGCATTTGCATGACCCCCACTGGCGGGAAGTGTTGCTGTTGTTAATTGCTCAACAAAAACCGAAGAAAGCGGCGAAAGCGATGCAAGCAATTTTGACCGCGAATAGCGAGCATGAGCAATGGTTGCACCGCGATTTGTTTTTTGCTGGCAGTTGGCTTGCGGAAAATATTAAAGAGTTAAAGGTGGCAGATTCCAGTCTAACTGTGGAGATTTTGGAGAAGTTGGTTGAGTTGGAAGTAAGCGATGAGGAACTGGTTGGTGAGAGGGTTCTGTCTCAGGTTTTGCAAATCCTTTGCAGTATGAATGAGACTGAGTTTGAGGCGCAAACTTTGCAACTTTTGAAAGCAAGGGGTGTTGATGAAAATCGATTGTGGAGATATCAAGCAGCATTAGGGGAAAAAGAAGCTGTGATCACTGCCATGCTACTACGCCTCGAAGATGGGAATGAGAATGTGCGTCGTGAGGCAGCATTTGCCTTGGGCGGGTTGGGAAATGCTTCAGAAACCGTCATTAGTGCCCTGTTGTTACGTCTTGAAGATGGCAATCACTCGGTGCGTTTCTATGCAGCACGAGCCTTGGGCAGGTTGGGAAATGCTTCAGAAGCCATTATCGGTCACCTGCTGCCACGTCTCGAAGATGGCAATAACTCGGTGCGTTTCTATGCAGCGGAAGCCTTGGGCAGGTTGGGAAATGCTTCAGAAGCCGTGCTCAGTGCCTTGGTGTTACGTCTCGAAGATGGGGATAACTCAGTGCGTAGCTCGGCAGCGCAAGCCTTGGGCAGGTTTGGAAATGCTTCAGAAACTGTCACCAATGCTCTGCTGCTACGTCTCGAAGATGGGGATAACTCAGTGCGTAGCTCGGCAGCAGAGGCCTTGGGCAACTTGGGAAATGCTTCAGAAACTGTCACCAATGCTCTGCTGCTACGTCTCGAAGATGGGGATAACTCAATGCGTCGCTCGGCAGCATCAGCCTTGGGCAGGTTTGGAAATGCTTCAGAAACTCTCACCAATGCTCTGCTGCTACGTCTCGAAGATGGGGATAACTCAGTGCGTAGCTCGGCAGCATCAGCCTTGGGCAACTTGGGAAATGCTTCTGAAGCCGTGATCAGTGCCTTGGTGTTACGTCTCGAAGATGGGGAGGGCTTGGTGCGTAGCTCGGCAGCAGAGGTCTTGGGCAACTTGGGAAATGCTTCAGAAACTGTCATCAATGCTTTGCTGTTACGTCTGGAAGACGGGAAGGACTGGGTGCGTCGTGAGGCAACAGAAGCCTTGGGTAACTTGGGAAATGCTTCAGAAACTGTCATCAATGCTTTGCTGCTACGTCTCGAAGATGGGGACTACGGGGTGCGTTACTTTGCAACAGAAGCCTTGGGTAAGTTGGGTCTCAAATATAGTGACGTTTTGCCTGCTGTCGTGCAATGGATCGATCGCCATCAGAATGCAAAATATGTCGGCTCAGGTATTGATGTGTTGTGGGATTTGGTGGCGGGTGAGGGAAATCGATCGCCCGTGGGTTTTTAGAAGTATGTAGCTTTTGGGTCAGTAAAACCAGATCGCCCTTCCCGAACTTTCACCAAAAATGCGGTTAGTCTGCTGTTTGACGATTAGGGCCCTCCATCCCCTTAATAACCCGGAACACAGGTCAATTATTCAATCCAAAATCCAAAATCCAAAATCCAAAATCGATCGATTATTCAATCTAAAATCTAAAATCTAAAATCCAAAATCGGTCGATCGCCCCCAGCGACGGCCCAGGAGGGTCAATGGTTGCTACAATCGGGGAGGGTATATG
>NZ_JAUBQR010000396.1:0-2462 GCF_036701385.1 Microcoleus sp. Pol12B4
TCCGGGTCGATCGGGTTTAAGGGCTATATAACTACTAGGATAGCGCTGTTGACCGGGCTGACCAGTGTCTTGGGGAATAACTTGGGCGAAAGAGTCCGATTCCCTACGGGATAGCTTCGCACGCGCGTATTTTGGGCTGTGGGGGCGATCGCTTTTTTGCCGTGGCATTAATCCTCAGGGTAATATACAGTTAAAGCAGACATGATATTTTTATAATTACATTTATTAACTTGAAAAGATGTGTCAAAGAATTGAATTAGTAAATTATTACAAACCAGATTTCCAATGTTTTTAATATCGTATAAGAGACATGATTACCATCCCATTTCCTGCAAACTGGATCGAATTATCCATCAACTTAACTGACGAGAATTTTTTTCAGCTTTGTCAGCACAACCGCGATTATCAATTTGAACGTACAGCATCAGGGGAATTAATTATTATGCCACCGACAGGCAGTGAAACTAGCAGGCGTAATGCCGATTTAACATCTCAACCCCGAGTCGGGAACCGTGAAACTAAACTAGGAGTAGTTTTCGGCTCTTAGGGAGGCTTTACACTCCCCAATGGTGCCGATCGCTCTCCTGATGCCTCTTGGGTCAAAAAAGAACGCTGGGATGCTTTAACACCGGAACAAAAAGACAGTTTTTCTCCTTTGTGTCCTGATTTCGTTGTTGAGTTGCGTTCTCGGACTGATGGGTTAAAAAAACTTCAAGAAAAAATGCAATTATATATAGATAACGGTGCTAAATTGGGTTGGTTAATTGACAGTAAAAATCTGCCGGTATAAATTTATCACCCGGTCAAGATGTTGAAATTATCGAAAATCCTGCTACTCTATTAGGGGAAGATGTACTGCCTGGTTTTGTGTTGAATTTAGAAGAAATTATGTAAATAAAGTAAATAGTAAGGCACAACACAGATTCAAAAACGAATGCCTGGATCAACAGTGATGAATAGTTAGTGTATCCGCCTTTAGAATCCGTGTCGTGCGGTCTCATGTCACCTTCACAGCAAATCTTTCAATTTCTCATCTTCTCCCAACACTTTAATTACCTGTTTAATCTCCTGCGTCCTATCTTTTTTCACAATCAAAGTCACATTGCCATCTCTAACAACTACCACATCTTCTAAACCAATGGTGACGATGACCTCATTTTCATCTGCTGCATAAAAAATACCCCCCTTGGTGTCAATTCCGACGTGTTTTGCTAACTCGACATTGGGTTTATCTCCTTGCAGCAAACGACCGATCGCATTCCAATCTCCCAAATCGTCCCAGCTAAAGCCTACGGGCAGAACACAGGCTTTTTGCGTCTTCTCCATCAGGGCGTAATCGATGCTTATTTTAGGTAATTCCGAGTAAGCCTGGGCGCCTTTTGCTTCCAAAGCTGCCATCATTTCCGGTACATGATTTCGCAATTCTGCCAAGACTGTTCCAACCCGAAAGACAAAAATTCCGCCGTTCCAACTAAACTTGCCGCTGGCTACAAATTCTTCCGCAGTTGTGCGATCGGGCTTTTCGGTAAATCTCGCCACCCGATAGGCCGGAAAACCGGCAAAACTGCCAATTTCCTGACCTTGTTCGATGTAGCCGTAGCCGGTGGAAGCATAACTCGGTTTTACTCCCAAAGTGGCGATCGCATCCTGATTTCTCGCCAACTCGGCTGCCGCCTCCAAAGTCTTGACAAACTCATCGGGCTCCCCAATCCAGTGATCCGCTGGGAAAAAACCAACAACCGCATCCTCACCGTAACGCTTGGCAGTTTCTATAGCAGTCCAGGCCACGGCTGGCGCAGTATCCCGGCCCTCTGGTTCCGCTAGCAAATTCTCAGGAGGTAAAAGCGGCAACTGTTCGCGGACTCCCGCAGCCAACATTTCCGATGTTACTACCCACAAATCGTCCCAGCCGTTACCTAATGTTAATAATCTTTCTGCTGTAGCTTGCAGCAAACTCTTACCGCTACCGTCGAGACTCAAAAACTGCTTGGGGCGCTGCTTGCGGCTGAGAGGCCAGAAGCGTTCACCTTTACCGCCGGCGAGTATTACGGGAATTAAGGTTTTGGTCATGGTTTGAAGTTTAAGGGTTCTGATCTATTTTGCTCGACAGCTTATAATTATGGAGAGAATTGTGGTTGTCTGCGGGTTTTGGGGGCGAGCTATATTTTTGGAAAAATTGCGTCTGTTGCTGGGTGTAAAATTCGATGGGTTAATTTTGTCGGCTGTAATCCAATTTCTGTAAGGGTTTGATGCCGATTCCTGGGGGAAAAGGCAGACGCAATTGCTGAAGCTTTTATATGATAAGGGTTTGAGGGGGAAAGTCTAAACAGCCTATTGACAGGCCGGAGGCTGAAATGGTATTTTTGCTAGTGCAGACGCAAATGAACGTTGAAAACCAAATACAGCAAGGCTTCTGGAACGGGCGGCCGGAAAATGCCTAAAACCCTATCAGGGATTGAAAC
>NZ_JAUBQR010000397.1:0-2461 GCF_036701385.1 Microcoleus sp. Pol12B4
GAAAGTGTAAGTTATCCCACCTTCTGATTTGTAATTGTCCTAGCTTTGGGTCATCTAATTCTACCATCTCCTCAGCAACCCACCAAGTCTGGGGGTCGTTGAGCTGAAATTTCTCCCCGTGACGACGGGGACGCCCTCGGCCAGAATAAGCTGGTGGGGCAGAGTATAAACAGCGATTAGAACGCAACCCGATTAACTTGTCGGCTTTGAGATGGGCGGTCTGCAAAACTAAACTGGCACACCCATATTCCCGGTCAAATAATACTAATGGTCGTTGTGGCAACCCTGCTATCACTTGCTCTAACTGCCCTGCCGCTTTACTGATGGGTGTATCCCAACTGGTGATTCGTTCGTGTCTTAAGGGTAAGGCCCAACTCCCTTGCGCCGAGGGTATCCAGGCAATTGTGCTGTAGCCCAAGCCGATTGCTATCGGTTTATTGCCATGAATCGCAGTGGCTTGATGTTCATAGGTACGCTCCCTCAAGGTTCGTGCATCTGGTCTCGCCCACGCTGTGTGGTCTACTGCTAAGATTGGTCTCTCTACTCCTGACATCTGCTCAAGATACAGTTTCATTAATTGCTCTCGGTCTGGCTCAGAGTCCTGTAAGGCTTCAGAGACGCTTGACCATTTTCTTCGAAACAATGGGTTGAGTGCCATCTCTGTTAAACAATTGGCTTTTGGCGTGGTCATCACTGCATCCATCAGCTCAAAGGTGGCATCTTTGGCTTGACCTAGCATTTTATAGGCTTGTTGACGAAATTCTCTCAAGGCTTCACAATTCATGGCAGGCAGATTTGAGGTTTTTTGCTAATTCTCAATTTTCTGCCTTTAGGGAGCCTGTGCCAATCACAGGCTCCCTTTTCTTTCCCTTGTTAGTCTAAACTCCAGTTACTCAAATCCTTACGGGATAAGGCAAAACAGTGGTGGTATTTTCTGGATAACCCCTCGGTGCCTCCTGATAATAATAAAGCCGAACGTTCCCTACGGCCTTCTGTCACGAAACGGAAAGTTTCTGGCGGCTCTCGTTCCGTGAAACGATTTGAGGAAACGGCTAATCTGCTGAGTGTGATTCAAACCTGTCGTTTTCAAGCTCGTTCAGTAATGGCTTTTTTCCGTGATGCTATTTCTGCCCATTCTTGTGACTTGGCTCGGCCTGAGCTTATTCCCCTTTTGCAGACCTGAATCCTTACAATCTTCTTAAAATTAGCATCGGGAAATCAAGCCGACTCATCATGCTTTGGTCAAATAGCGGTAGATTACCAAAAACAACTAGAAGTAGATAGTTTGATGGTAGCAGACTGTGCTTTATATACGGAATCAAACCTGAAATTAATCTCACAATTGCGCTGGTTGTGTCGAGTACCTTTAAGTATAAAATCAGCCGAAACATTAATATCAACCTTACCAGAATCTGAATTGACGGCTAGTAAATTACCAGGATATAGATGGGGAGAAAAAATAGTAACTTATGCTGGAATAGAGCAAAGATGGCTAGTGGTAGAGAGCGCAGCCAGAAAGGAATCAGACTTGGGTAAACTCTCCCAAAAAATTGTCAAAGCCGAAGAAAAAGTTGTCAAGGATGTGAACAAGCTATCAAAAGATAAATTTGCTTGTAAGGCTGATGCAATCAAGGCACTATCAAAATTATCTCAATCATTTAAATATCACCAAATTGAGCAGTATCAAGTCACTGAAGTTACAGCCAACGCACAAAAAAATCAACCAGAAAAATTTTATCAAATCGCCGCGACCGTATGCAGAAATGAAACTAAAGTTAATACCGAAATCAAGAGTGCAGGACGTTTTATTTTAGCGACCAATGTTTTAGATTCTCGCCTACTCAGTAACGATGAAATGCTCAGGGAGTATAAAGCCCAGCAATCATGTGAGAGGGGATTTGGTTTTCTGAAAGACCCTTTGTTTTTTGCCGATAGTATATTTCTCAAAAGTCCAGAGAGAATAGAATCATTAGCGATGATTATGGGTTTATGTTTGCTGGTCTACACCCTAGCTCAACGGCAAATACGAGCGGCTTTAAAAGCGTCTCAATCAAAGATTAAAAATCAGTTAGGTAAACCAACTGACCGCCCGACATTAAGGTGGATATTTCAATGCTTCCAGTCTATTCATTTAGTTCGACTAGAGCGAGAAACGCGGGTTTATAATTGGAGTCAACAGCGAGAGTTTATCCTAAATTTATTACCATAAGATTGTCTTTATTACTATAAATTTCTTACTTAATTATTGCTATATTACTGCTATTATATTACATCAACTAAGGCGCTATTCGCTTTGATTAATAGCGCTCTGTTAAGATGGCAAAAATCTCCTTGGCTCACTTCTATTTATTAAGCTAATTTATCAATTATGTATTTAATATCTTGATTTATTTATCTAATGCCAAGCTAAATGCCTCTCTTGCTTATTGCTGCTTGTTGAGAATAGGTTTTGATGCCGTTT
>NZ_JAUBQR010000105.1:0-21691 GCF_036701385.1 Microcoleus sp. Pol12B4
AGAATCGCAGTCAGCTTATGATAAAGCCATAGAATTAAAGCCGGAATACTTGGAAGCTTGGACGGGACGCGGTTATGCTTTGGAGAAGTTGCAACAGTCTCAAGAGGCGATCGCCTCTTTTGATAACGCTTTGAAAATCCAGCCCGACTATGCCTCCGCCTGGGAAGGCAGAGGCGATGTTCTGTTAGATTCGCAGCGGTACGAAGAAGCGATCGCCTCCTACGAAAAAGCTGTACAGTTTCAGCCCAATTTGTACGGTGCTTGGTACAATCGGGGACAAGCTTATCAAAAATTAAAACAGTACGATCGAGCCGTTGAATCCTATCAAAAAGCAGTTGAAATCAAATTTGATAATTATGAAGCTTGGTATAACTTAGGCAATGTTTTTCTAGAATCAAACAAAAACCAAGAAGCTTTTGAAGCCTACGAAAAAGCCGTGCGATTTCAGCCAAATTTTTATCAAGGGTGGTACAGTAAAGGTATCGCTTTGCTTAAAATGCGGAGGCATGGAGAAGCGGTAGAAGCTTACGAAAAAGCTGTCAAATTAAAACCTGATTATTATCAAGCCTGGTACAATTTAGGTTGGTCGTACCACGAATTACGCAGGTACGAACAAGCAATTGAGTGTTACAGCAGAGCCTTAGATTTAAACCCGAAAGAATATCAAGCGTGGTACAATAGAGGAAATGCTCAGTCCAATTTAAAGCGGTACGAAGATGCGCTAGTCTCTTACAATGAAGCTGTCTATGTCAAGCCTGACTACTCGGAAGCCTGGTACAGCCGCGGCAATGCACTGGTGGCGGTAAAAAGATACGAAGATGCGATCGCCTCCTATGACAAAGCAATTCGCTACAAACCGGATTACGGAGCGGCAATGGAAGCAAAAAAACGGGCCGAAAGTCAGCTAGGAAGCAGCCCGCTAGAATCCCAACAACAACAATAATTGTTATTAGTCCGCTTAGGCGGACTTTGTTTGACAAGAAGCAATTTCAATTGCCAAGTTTTATCTTTTAGCGAACAGCGGGAGCAATTACGGTAACTCGGCGACTGTCTACTAACATCGGCCAAAAACCTCGATCGCTCAATGCTTTTACCGCAGCAGTAGCGGCGTTTTGATCCGTTGTATAAGCGACGAATAAAAAGGGACGCTGGCCGTAGGAAGCTAAGCCTACTTGCGTGCCTAATGCTTCCCTGACTTGGGCGCTTAATTCCGGTTGGTTGAAGTAATCTACTAACACTGCATAACCAGGGCCCAGGGGTTGGGGATTGAAGGCAAGATTGCCGGTTGAAGGATTGGTGATTGGTTCAGAACCTGGTGCTGGCTGAGGGTTGTAGACTGGCAAATTTTGGGGTAGTGCCGCTGCGGGCGATCGTACTACGTAAGCTTGCAATCCGACAACATCTTCGATGTATTTAACCCAATCGCTGGCGATTTGCGAGTCGCGAAAGCCACCAACTCGCGTCACCGTGTCGCTGATGTACCGACAAACTGTGTTGTTAGTATTTCCAGGGAAAGAGCGCTTTGCTCTTTCTTGCTGTTCGGGTGTTCTGGTGACAATTAACAGTAGATATTCATCGGGCTGGGGCGGTTGGCAGCTCGACTGAGCCTTAACAGAACTCGATAAAATTGTCAATACCAAAAAGGCGATCGAAGTAGCAGAAAATAGGGGTAGAGACAAAATAAATTTGTACAGTTTACCCCTAATTGTTGTTAGTTGTTTTGTCGGATATTTTGCTATTTTGTTCATGCTGTCTGTAGGGATGCAAGGGCATCGGGAATAGTTGGTGAGGGTGCTTGAAATTCACCTGTCAGTACATATTCTAATCGCAGTTTCAACCAGGTGATGAAGACTGGATCGGTAGAAATAATAGCGGCGGCTGGCTGAGGGCATTTTGCTTTAACTTCTGCCATTGTCGGTGCTTCTAGGAAAGCAGGCTGCTTGACTAGCCAGAAGTCTATTTGTTTTTCTTGTTCGTTGTAGTTGCGAGTTCTTTCTTTAAACACTTCATCTAGGGCTTCTTCTTCTAGCAAAAAGCGTTGGCTGGCTAAAACGTAGTAGTAGGTTTGCATTTTTCTCGATTGTTAGAGGTTGACGTTAGCGGTTAA
The DNA here is from genome assembly GCF_036701385.1 of Microcoleus sp. Pol12B4. Classification (NCBI taxonomy): domain Bacteria; kingdom Bacillati; phylum Cyanobacteriota; class Cyanophyceae; order Oscillatoriales; family Microcoleaceae; genus Microcoleus; species Microcoleus sp. Pol12B4. Next base: position 2,108 of record NZ_JAUBQR010000105.1, read on the forward strand.
TGTCGCCTGTATCGGCCAGTTTTGCTGGTCAGGCGAGGGTTTGCCGAGTTGCGGCAGTTGGAGAGTTCTAGACTCTTGTGCCGTTTACTTTACCTTATTTGCTGTCATCTTGGGTAGATGCAGAGCAAGTCGCCTCAGAAAAATCTTTGGTGGTGAGTGTTGGGGGAGTTGTGAGAGTTGCCAGAGTTGCTGGTTATTTGGGGATTTGGGCGATTATTTTTCGGGCTGGTGATTTTCGGGAAAATTTAGGTAACAATCGGAAATTAGATGAAATTGCAGGTTGAATAATTACCAATTATTGAGACAATCTGGGGCTGTTAAACCTGATTAGTAGTGGTTTGCATATGAAAATACTTCAGACAGTTTTTGATTGCCAACCTTAAAATAAAGCTTTCATGACGATTGGGCGATCGAGCTGCCTGCGTGAAAATCAATGGTTTGTAAATACTACCTAAAAAGTGTCCTGGCTATTGTATTAAAAATGTAAAATGTGTGGATTGATTTCCTCCCGCCGGAATAGCGATCACCCCGCTGTCACTTGCCCCGTTCCCCCAAAAGCGATCGCCCTCCGCCCCTGCTCTAATAAGCTCAACAAATTAGCTAAATTTGTTGCCCACGTACTGCAACCAAAGGCTAAACTTATCTAAGTTTTACCATCAAATTTTCTCCCCGTTCATGAACATCGCTTATTTAGTCAACCAATATCCCAAAGTCAGCCACAGCTTTGTCCGCAGAGAAGTGCTAGCCGTTGAAAATTGCGGCATGAAAGTCGCACGTTTTTCGATCCGATCCTGTGAGTCAGAACTCGTTGATGGGGCCGACAAACTAGAGCAAGAATTGACTAAAGTAATCTTAGGAGTTGGCGTACAGGGCTTAGCGTGGGGTTTGCTTGGCGTTGCCGCAACTAGACCCATTCGATTCATCGAAGCTGTGCGGTTAATGTTCAAAGTTGGCTGGCACTCGGAACGGGGAATTTTGCTGCATCTAGCTTATTTAGCAGAAGCTTGCATTCTTTTAAATTGGTTTGCAGAATCCGGTACAGCACACGTTCACGCTCACTTCGGGACCAATTCCACAACAGTCGCAATGCTGTGCCGCGTGCTTGGCGGCCCGACTTACAGTTTCACCGTTCACGGCCCTGAAGAATTTGATAAAGCGACTCTTCTTTCCTTAGACGAAAAAATTAAGCGCTCGACCTTTGTAGCGGCAGTTAGTTCCTTCGGTAAAAGTCAGCTTTTTCGGTGGTGCGATCGCACTTTTTGGTCAAAAATTCACGTCATACACTGCGGCGTAGATGCTGCATTTTTAGCTGCACCCTACGTCCCCATACCCGCAGCACCACGCTTAGCTTGCATTGGCCGGCTCAGCGAACAAAAAGGTCATTTGTTATTGCTAGAAGCTGCTAACTTGCTAGCAGTTCAAGGCTTAGAGTTTAAGTTGGTACTCGTAGGAGACGGGCCGCTGCGATCGGATATTGAAAAGCAGATTCTGCAACTCGGCCTGCAAAATCATATAGAAATTACCGGCTGGGCCAATGGCGATCGAGTTCAGCAAGAGATTTTAGCTTCACGGGCAATGGTATTGCCGAGCTTTGCTGAAGGTTTGCCCGTCGTAATTATGGAAGCCCTCGCTCTCAATCGGCCCGTAATTAGCACTTATGTTGCTGGCATCCCCGAGCTCGTAGAACCCGGTGTTTGCGGTTGGTTAGTTCCTCCCGGTTCCGCAGAAGCATTAGCCGTAGCGATGCGCGCGGTATTGGAAGCACCTTTAGAAAAGCTAGAACAAATGGGGAAAACAGGAGCCGAGAGAGTTGCTCAACAACACAATGTTGATTTAGAGGCAAAAAAATTAGTCGCGCTGTTTGAAAGTGCTATTAAGCCGTGATTAAAAAAGTAGTAAGGCTATGCTGTTTCCCTACCCCACAATAATCATTAGCCCCCCTCGAATGTAACCATCACCCAATTAATTTTCGGGAAACGATCAGGCGCCGTGTCGTGACTGTGGGTAATATTAATTCCCATGCCACCGGATTTGATATAAAAAGGGCGGGCAAGATGCTTGTTCCACAAAAAAATTCATTCTTTGTGGAACAGGCATCTTGCCTGTTCCTTTAATTAAAACAACCTACTTACAAACTTTTTAAGGAATAGGAACAGACCGCACCAACTTGTCAACAATCGCCTTAGCCCTCTTTCCGCCTGCCGGAATCAACCTGTGAGAAAGTACGTGCGGTGCCAAATATTTCACATCATCAGGAGTCCCATAATCCCGGCCTTCCATAAACGCCAAAGCCTGCAACGCCCGGTGCAAAGCCACCGCACCCCGGGGACTCACCCCCAGAGTAATCTCCTCATCCTCCCGCGTCGCTCGCACCAAATCTACAATATACTGTTTCAAAGAGCCTTCCACCTTCACACCAGCGCACAAACGGCGCAATTCCTGCACTTCTTCCAAAGAAATACAAGGCTGCAAATCTTCAACAGCAAAACTATCAGAAAGCCGTTCCAACATTTGCAACTCTTCCAAAGCAGCGGGATAGCCCAATGTCAAAGACAAAGTAAACCGATCCATCTGGGCTTCCGGCAGTGGAAAAGTGCCTTGATATTCGATCGGGTTCTGAGTCGCAATCACAAAAAACGGCGCGGGAACATTTCGAGAAACTCCATCTACTGTCACCTGCTTTTCTTCCATCACTTCCAGCAAAGCTGACTGAGTTCGCGGCGTCGCTCGATTGATTTCATCGGCAAGCAAAACATTAGCAAAAACTGGCCCTGGCAAAAACTCAAACTCTCCGCTGCGCGGATTCCAAATATTAGTACCGGTGATATCCGTCGGTAACAAATCGGGAGTGCACTGAATCCGCTGAAACTTACCATCGATCGATCGCGCCAAAGACTTCGCCAGCAGCGTTTTTCCCACACCAGGCACATCTTCCAGCAGCGCGTGTCCGCCAGAAAGCACTGCTACCAGCACCAAGCGAATAGCATCAGCTTTGCCAACAATAGTCTTGCCTAGATTTTGTTTGAGCCGTTCAATATGTTGTCTCATATCCCTGATTGCTAATTGCTAATTGCTAATTGTGGATCAAACATCAAATTGCCAAAATCTTGAGTCTTTGCCTTGTGGACTTCTGATTTGTACAACTAGAATTTAGTCTGACTCATCTTGCACCATTTTTAAATGCGATCGCCCGTTCTAGATCACATAATTATTAGACTTTAGCAGTTAAGAGGCTTCTAGCAATATCGCAATCTGTCTGAATTTGAGTTTTGAGAGCATCCAGAGAAGCGAATTTTTGTTCGGGTCGCAAAAACTCTACCAAACTCGCGCTCAAGGTTTTACCGTACAAATCCCCAGACCAATCTAACAGGTGAACTTCCACAGTGGGTTGCAGGCCGTCTACCGTCGGGCGGCAACCAACATTCACCACCCCATTGACAAAAGATAGATTTGATGGTGTGCCGGGAATTAGAGATTTGGGATTTTCCCACCGATAGGAAGAACTTTCCTCTTTCATCTTTTCCCATCCATGCTTCAGCGAGACTCGCACCGCGTACACGCCAAAACGTGGCAAAAATTTTTCCGGCGGCAGTTCGATATTAGCAGTGGGAAATCCGATCGTCCTACCCAGCCGCTGTCCCCCAACCACAGTCCCGACTAAACTGTAAGGTCGCCCCAGCAACTGATTCGCTCTTGTGAGATCGCCGGATGCCAGACCTTCGCGGATTCCTGAACTGCTGATCCGATCGCCCTCACCGCAATTGTGGAGGGGTGCAAGAGCAACATCAATACCGTAACCGGCGGCTATCGACTGCAAATCCACAGCCGTCCCAGCGCGTCCCCGTCCAAACCGAAAATCAACCCCCACACTAATTCGACTCGCTTTTAGTTGCCGCACCAAAATTTCCTCGACAAACTCACAAGCAGTCAAGGCCGCCAATTCTCGATCGAACGGCAGCAGCACAAGTTGCTCGACGCCCATTGCTGCGAGCAATTCTACCTTTTCTGCCAGAGGCGTCAGCAGTTTTTTCGGTTGACCCGTAAAAAATTCTTGGGGGTGGGGATCGAATGTCACCACAGTGCTGTAAAGTCGATCGACCCCATCAGAATCGCGACCAGAGAGGCTGTTGCCCTCTGCCCTGGGGCCTATCAAACCCTCGAAATTATGGCTGGTGCCAGCTCGATCGGACGGTGCTGCTGAGTCATTTTCGCCGATCGCCGGATATTCCCTTGGCAAATTTTGATCGGTGTCAACGTTTGAGCGCGTGTTTTGCCCCGACGCAAAAACCGTCGCAGAATTTGGTCCAGGCGATCGATTTAAAATTGGCTGCACGACTTGTCGATGCCCTAGGTGCAAACCATCAAAGTTTCCCAAGGCAACAGAAGTTGGAGTTAGAGCAGCGGTACAAGAAGAAGTTACCCACACGCTTAAAATTTTGACATACTTAGTCAGATTGCGATCACCAGTCGATGTTAGATTTTAGATTTTAGATTTTAGAATTGACTCCACAGATAAATCTGCAAGTTTGAACTTTGGTCTAAACATTTGGGTTTTCCACGACAGGAGTACGTGGCACGGTATCCGTCTTGGAGTGAGGTCAGCCCTCGCTTAAATTTCAGATTTCACTGATTGATCGAGATTTCAGAACCATTTGACAAGCTCAAATCCCTCAGACAGACACTTGAGGCGCTTGCACCGACGCTTCCGACAAATCGCTATCAGGAGGCAGCAATTGTAACGACAAACCTTCCCGCGCCATCAAGCTATTCGGGAACCTTTGAGCCACTTGTTCTCCCACCCTGTCTAAAAACTCGTCATTGTGCAGCGGGTCGTGGTGAAAAATCACCAATTTTTTGACATTAGCAGCCTTTGCCACCTTCACCGCTTCCTGCCAAGTCGAATGTCCCCAGCCGACCTTGCTGCTCTTCTCGGCATAATACTCCTCATCGGTATAAGTAGCGTCGTAGATCAGCACCTCAGCATCCTGAGCCAAATGCAGCACATTTTCGTCTAAACGATCGGGAAAATGTTCGGTATCAGTCACGTAAGCAGCCGCATACCCCCGCCAGTTGACGCGGTAGCCTATAGCTTCCCCGGGATGGTTCAACAAAGCAGTTTCCACCTTAATCTCTCCGAGTTCCAGCGGTTTGCCCACTTCTATATCGTTAAATTTCAGGTCTGCCCCCATAATTTGTAGGGGTACCGGAAAATTGGGGTGCAGCATCTGGTCGTGGAGGCGCTGCTGGATAGTAGCCTTATTAGGAGCAATAGCCCCATAGATGTGAAAGCAGTTCCCAGGAATAAAAGCTGGGACAAAAAATGGGAATCCTTGAATGTGATCCCAGTGAGAGTGAGTAAAAAACATATGAGCTTTTACGGGCATCTGGGACAGGAGAGTTTGTCCCAAAACCCGCAATCCAGTACCACCATCGAAAATTAGGCGACTGTCACCCACTCGCATTTCTACACAGGGCGTGTTGCCCCCGTAACGTACTGTTTCTGCCCCGGGAGACGCTATGCTACCTCTAACGCCCCAGAAGTGAACCGTGAATTGGTTTTGCATACTAGACATTGGTTTTCTTGCAAGATTGTTCCGGCGAGTTATCGGTAAGTTGTTTACATATTACTAAGGGCTTTACCATCAAACCCAAGTTTTTTGACGGTCGAGTTCCCCACTTGTTGGAAGTGCCAAGAGTCTCGCTCATCGCGAGAATGCAAAACTGTTGGGCTTGACAACTGAGCAATAAATTACGAGGTAGACTCATCAAGTCTCGATCGTAACTATTCTTTTCCTCTCTCCACTAGCCTAACCTTCGCAGACACACTTTGGGACCGCAGTTCTGTATGAGTTTGGTCAAAAGCTGCTGTTTTTCCAGCCTCCGCACTTGCCGAACACGATCGCGCGGTCGGTTTTTTCCCTTGCTGCTTTACGGGTTGGAACCTAGATGATGGCTTTCCTGCTATCTAGTCCGGTCGATCAACCATAATATGCAGGTGTCGGGGCTGTTTGGCGCCGATATCTGGCTGATATTGCCCATCGGGCGTGAACACGCCTCTACAAGAATGACGGTTAGTTTATCAGACTTGAGATGCTCTCGCCATTTAACCCCTGCCCATGAGCATCAGGGAGTCCTTTTTACCAGAACCCGGTTTAATTAACTCAACTCCCATTAATTCAAAAATCTTAGCAGTTTAGGAATGCTTCTGCTATTAATTATCAACCAATACTGTCTGGATTCTCGACCCGCCCAGAGGCTGCGGTTTGTCCAGCTAGCGGTCAAGCTGAACCCAGCCTCATCTGACACCGGGGTAGCAGCGAGAGTCCGGGCCTGGGGGCAAAAGGCTAAGTTTTCGTCGTGCATTTCTTGGCGGACGAATCGAATCACTCAAAATTCACCTATTTTTGGAAAATAAAAAATTTCGATTTTTTGCCATCATGCCAACTCCGAGCGCCATTCTGTCTCAAGAGTGATGCAGAAATATTCCCTGTTAACCTGTGGTGCTTTTCTCAACAATCTTCAATAGCTCTATTTTGGGTAATGATTTCTCGGAATTCCGCGCAGTTGCGGTACTCGTCACGGGTTTGAATTTCGGGTATCATAGAGTCTTAGACTCTTGTTTACCGAGAATCTAAATCAGTGCTAAAAAAGGCTGGATAACTTTAAGTTATTTTTCAAAAAACTCAGTATGAATCAAGTTAAAAAAACTACAGCCAAGCTGAATAGATCGCCTGTGAAAGTGTCCGATCGTACTTTGGAACTAGGTAATCTCCCCTTGAGCGACCTGTCTTTAGAAATAACTGATGGCCAAGCTTTGAGGGAATTTAGTTCGGACGATCATCGTCCGCCGGGAACCCCAACAGCCACAGGCAGGACTGCAGAAACAAGGCGTAGGAGGGCAGATGGTAAGACCTCCTGGACCCGATCGCCTGTGGTTTCTACTGCTCTTCTCAAGTGGCTGCTAGAGCATTGGACTCGATCGAAAGGTTGGCTGGCAGTTGTCACCCTGGCAGCAGTTTGGGGGTGGTGGAACAGTCAGTTACTTTTTTCCACCGGCCTGGGGATAGCAGCGATGATGCTGGTTTACCGAGGGCAGTCGTGGGACTGGCAATTGCTGCGATCAAAAGGCGAGCAATTTTGGGAGAGCCCGAACCGCCGGTTCGTTTTAGCCGTGGGTACGGGGGGGATTGCTACCTTGGGGGCTTACATGAGTTTGGCGATTTGGGCCGACTCCGAGAGCCACTGGATGGCTTTGAGCGTGATTTTGCAGAATTTGGGCACGATCGCAATTGCAGGGCTGTTGCTGCGGCAAGGGTTGAGTCGGAGGGCCGCAAAAGATGAAGTGGCGCTCGATCGCATCTTGGCGGATTTGACTGATGCTGACCCCGTGAAGCGTTTGATTGCAGTGCGACAAATGACCGATTTGGTGAATAAGGGTGGGTTTGGTCCTGTAAGTTCAGTCAAAAGTTCGATCGCCCGTTCCCGCGCTGCGGAGTGCTTTCGGCTGATGCTGAGTCGGGAACCAGAAGCTTTAGTCCGCAATGCCCTTCTCGAAGGTTTGCAGACTTGGGATGCTACTTATGGCATGGCTTTAAAATCCAAACATCAAGTCATCGACTATTAGCTGACCGTCAAAAGCGTAAAAAGTAATTTTATGAATATTCCGAGCTTTTACGCGCAGGGGAGCCCTAGGGGCGATCGGAGAATTAGACCCGACCAGATTGGGCGCCGGCATTTCATCCTGAACAATTGGGTTGCCGTCAATGTCACAAGCAGATAAAACAGTTCGTCGCGAACTGGTGACAAGTCCTGACACCCAGCGAACTGGATACTTAAAAGTTACTTCTATCAGTCCGCTTTTGGGGGCCCCCATTAACACTGTTGCTCCAGAACCCGTGAAAAAGGCTGGGTTTGAAGGTTGGATGGCTACGGCATTGCTAAAAGTCACCCCCCAATGTGCAAACTGGTGTTCTACTACTTCAAAGCATTTCAAGTCTTCTAAAGCTACGCGGACGATCGCAGGTACTGTTGTGGCGCGCGATCGCATCTCTGACCCTGCGCCTGAGCGTTCTGGAGTGGCGACAAAAGACTTTTTGTCGTTTAAATCTATGCTTCGACAGGCTGTGTCAAATTCTGCAAACCCGTCAGATTGAAGACTTTTTGCATCAACCATAAAACCCTCGCGATCCCGTTTTCTGAGCAGTTGCATTTTAGTAGACCTCCCTGAGATTAGTTGTTTCTTCTGTTTTGGAATTCATAACGGCGAGGCCAGTGATTGCCAAACCTACAATTAGGAATCGAAACCCCATTGCCCGCCCTCCAACAAAGACTTTCGACCTCAAAAGCCACTGCTCCGCAAAATATCGTGATTCATGATTTGTGATTGGCCAGGGTCGGCCAACCTGCCGCCTGCCTGAAAGCGAGTTCTAATAGTCCTCTGTTCCGAGCGCCTGCTTTCGGGGTTGGCGAACAGACTCTATTTTGGTGAGGGGTCTTACCCATCATTTTGCTATTATCTCCGATCGGCGGTAGTTTGCAAGGGTAAGGAGAACTACACAGCCGAATTGCCCAAATCGCAAAACTTACTTGCTGTCTGTAGTTTCACGCTTCACCTGTACTAAAATAGATTTAAATCATTACTCAATCTTTACAAAAACGCCACCAGCTTTGCAAGTTTTTTAAACAAAGACGGGGCGATGGAAAAGAATCTAAAATATAACAGCGATTGAGGTTAGTTTATGCTTGTACCCCTCGGCTTCGGTCAGCGATCAATAGTTACTTCTCTCGGCAGAATGGTTTACTACACTGCTGAAAAAATGCCTTGGATGGGGTTGCCGACCTCAACTTCGGAAAATCAACCAAACTTAGTATTTTTTCACGGTTTTGGTGGCGGGTCGAGTGCCTATGAATGGTCGAAAGTTTATCCGGCTTTTGCGACAGAATATCGAATTTTAGCACCTGATTTAATCGGTTGGGGGCGATCGGAACATCCGGCAAGAAATTATCAGGTAGGAGATTATATCACAACGTTGATCGAATTTATCGAAAAAACTTGTGGCAGTCCGACAGAGGTGATTGCTTCTTCGCTAACAGGGGCGATCGCGATTCGAGCTGCCATCGCACGGCCGGATCTCTTCAAATCCCTAATTTTGACCATACCCAGCGGTTTGTCGGACTTCGGACAAGATTACGGCAGCAGTTTCTTCGCTAAGCTAGTCAACACGCCGATTTTAGATCGCTTGCTCTACAGTACCGGAATCGCCACAGACGGCGGCATCCGTAGCTTCCTAGAACAACGTCAATTTGCCGATTCCCGCCGCGTTTACCAAGAAATTGTTGATGCTTACCTCGCATCTGCTTTGGAACCAAATGCAGAATATGCCGCCCTGTCTTTTGTGCGGGGAGATTTGTGCTTTGATTTGTCGCTGTACATCACTCAGCTAACAACGCCGACAGCGATTATTTGGGGAGAAAAATCGCAGTTTACCGGGCCCGATATCGGCCAGCGGTTGGCCAACCTCAACCCCGAAGCAATCAAAGTTTTTCAACCTTTGGAAAACGTAGGTTTGACTCCGCAGTTAGAAATTCCCGCTGTTACGATTGGCTTAATTCGGCAATACTTAAAATTGCTTTCCGAAGGGTGAAGAAGTTCGGCAACGGATTTTTTAACGGATGCAAACTTATGTCACGGATATAGGTTCCAGGTTCGAGGGAAGAAGGAAGATTAATGCCCCACTACCCATAGATGTCAACTTAATCCTAAAGACCGCTGTATCTCTCGTTTATATCCAAGTCTAGATCCCCCTAAATCCCCCTTAATAAGGGGGACTTTGACAATAATCTTGTCCCCCCCTTTCTTAAGAGCGACTAGCGGGGATCTAGACTCTGCTAGAAGCGAGATTTATCATGAATTTTAGTCTGAATTTGACACCAATAACCACTGACAACTGTCAACTGTGAACTGACAACTGACTACTAATTATTCTTTGACTCGCACGTCGATAACGCTGGCGTTGAAAATGTACTTGTTGCCTTCAAGCTCTAGCGTAGTACCAATTTTGACTTTCGTATTACCTAAAACCGGGCCATTTTCAGTAAGTTGACCTTTTCCCTCTAAGGTAAACATCATATTTTTGCTGAAGGCTTCTTCTTCTCTGGGATCGGGGAGAGCTTTCAGAGTGCCGTTGGGCTGAGGAACTGCTAGGGTTCTGGTGAGAGTTTTGACAGATTTGATGGTAATCTGACCGGAGGGTTGATTGCGGATTACCACATTGATTTTATCGCCTGGTTTGAACAAATCTTGAACGTTTGTTCCTTTGAGACCGATCGCAATTGCATCAATTTCTACAGCTTTGACACTGGTGCCGACTTGGGCGACGGAACCGCCAGAAGTGCCGGGAAAGAAGAAGATTCCGACTGCAACTAGCAGTACGATCAGAGCGGCAGCTACGTCTAGAATGCTGAGTTTGCCGAACAGCCGGCCTTGAGAATCCAAAATTTTCATAAATCGCCTATTATACTGATAGCGACAGGAGTATGTTTACAAGCTCAGGACTTACGCAGACATCGATGAAAAACAGATGCTGCTATTGCTGAGCTACCGCTGGCAATGACATACTTTATTGATGCGTAAGTCCTGAAGCTAAAAGATATTACCACAACGATAGCCCAAAATCCGCATGACTGGGGCACTTAACCCAGAAGGCAGTTAACGGCCGTTGGTTAGCCTTGACTGGATCGCCCAAAAGCTGGTGGCGCCGTTAAAAATTGACAAAAAGCTAGAATAGCAACTAAGCAGCCTCAAATTACGTCTGCCTATTTAGTGACTTTTCGAGTTTTTCCTACAATTTTATCTAACTTCTGGCACGTATCACTCATGTTAAAAAGTTTTTGGTTGACTTGCCGGCGTACTTGTGGTCGGGGGATTTATCTGTTTCTGTCCCTGATTGTGGCTGCGGGTATCGGGGTGGTTTCCCCGGAACCGACTCAAGCATTTTCTTTGCCTGAACTGATTTTTCGGGGCATTCAAGTTATTCAATTGTCGAATATGTCCGATCGACAAGAGGTGGCTATTGGCCAACAAATTAATCAGCAGTTAACGAACAGCGAGTTTAAGATTGACCGCGATCGGGACACTAGAGAATATATCAACCGCATCGGTCAACGACTCGCTCAAGAAAGCACTCGTCCGAATATTCCTTATACTTTTCAAGTCATTGACGACGACACGATTAATGCTTTTGCAACTATGGGCGGTTTTGTTTATGTGAATAAAGGCTTAATGGCAGCGGCGGACAATGAGGCAGAATTGGCAAGTGTGATCGCCCACGAAATAGCTCACATTAATGCTCGCCACGCGGTTAAACAAATGCGTCAAATGGCCATAGCTTCAGGTGTAGCTTCCGCCACAGGGCTCGATCGATCTCAGGCGGTTCAGATTGGGGTGGAACTGGCTTTGCGCCGTCCCCACAGCCGCCAAGCTGAGTATGAAGCCGATCAGTTGGGATTGCAAACTATGGGGCGAGCAGGCTACGCTCAATCTGGGATGGTTGATTTTATGAAAAAGTTGCTCAACAAGCCTTCTCCTCCTAGCATTTTGAGCACTCACCCGGCAACTGGCGATCGCATTGCTGCTATTTCGCAGGCTATAGATCCCGATCTTGCTAGTGGTGAAGGTTTGGATAATGAGGATTACAGGCTAGAAATCCGCAGGCTTTTAGGTTCGTAGCAAATGTAAATCAGTCAGGTACTCTCTTATTTTCTCTTCTCTTACTTCGCGATCTTCGCGTCTTCGCGGTTCGTTAAAAAATAAATCCAGTTACTAGGGTAAGTCAGCAGCAAGTTAATTTCGATTTCAGAGATCGGACTTAAGCTGACATACCCTACAACGAAAACTTGATTTAACACTGCTGTGGAACAACAGAATCGATCGCAGGTTTCGGGGGTGCAATCGGCTGCGGCTTCAATTGCCTGACAACTTCGTCAAACGGCAAAATTCGGACTTGATTGTTAAATACATTTACTTGATAAACTCTGCGGTAGCTGAGGTCAAATCCTGTCAGCCAGCCGCTTTTGGGATGATAAGCACCCGTGTCAATATCCAACCACCCTTCGCCCCTGACTAATTCGCCCGGTCTGACCCCATGAAAGGTAAAGGTGATCGTGTGACCGGTGATAATTAATTTATTGGGAAAATAGGGTTTCGACATGGTGTGAAATTCCCTGCGAATCCAACAAAGTTGTTCGATCGACTGTTCATCGATCGACAGATGGGGGTCAACGCCGGCGTGAACCAGCCAAATGTCCCCTAAGTCCAGATGCGTGGGGAGCGATCGCAGCCACTCTAAGTGTTTGTACGGCATCATGCCTGTATCTCTGTAGCTCGCTACTGTCGCATCGCCGCCACTGTAGAGCCAAGATTGCCACGCTCGCATATCCATCGGCGTCCCCGACAAAGCCTCCAGCATCAGTTGTTCGTGGTTGCCCAACAGAGTTTGGTAGGGGCTTTGCTGCACAAAATCTAATACCTGAGCGCTTTTGGGGCCACGATCGATTAAGTCTCCCAAAAAATAGACGCGATCGTTCGAGCTGGGGGCAAGTGCCTCTAGCAGGGTCATTAAGCCGTCGTAATGCCCGTGTACGTCCCCGATAACAATGCGCCGATGCTCCATTGTGTTTATCCGCTTCCCTGACTCAAAAGCCCCATCTCTAGCTTATAGCATCTGATTTTGCTGCTATTTGCTTCTCCTCTTTTACGGTGGAGGGGTGTCACCCATTATACTGCTTTGTATAAAGATTCTGTAAAGCTCGCCAGTACCTGTTTGCCTAGCTACTGATAAAAACAGAGGCAAGCTGTTAATTGTGCTTCTGCAACTGCTGTTAGTGAGGCAAAGCTGTGAGTTATTTCACGCTTTAGGGCGCATCAGCGATTAGGCGACGGATTAAGTCGAAAGTAATCCTAGCTGACACACCCTAAAATACGATCGAGCCTTAACGATTGTCACTGAGTCAAAGCTTTGAGGAATGTCTGGAGTTCTGCCAAAAAACCTTTCTTTTTTACAGGTTTGGCAGGTGTGGTGGAGTCAGGATCGTCGGTTCCGAAAGCTTTGGCTAAAATCCGCTCTAAATCGTCTCCGACTGGTTTTTGGGCGGTTTCAGAAATTAGTTCGTATTCGTCATTTGTTTCCAGCCACACTTGCCACGATTGAGGGTAGCAGCGGAATAAAGCAGCAGTGTCTAGGGGTCTGATATAGTAGCAGGATTCAATTTTGCTGAGGAATCGATCGCGCAATTGGCGGCCCGCATAGCCTATACCTATGGTGGCAACATCTTCCAGGCGCGGGTTGAGTAGAATTACTGGGCGACCGGCCGCAGCTATGTAAATTTTTTCGACTTGGGCAACTTCTACGGCTGCTGGATTGATCAAAAGGAAAAGTTGATCTTCCGCTGATATTTTATCTTCAACAGGGGTGCGACTGCTACCCAAATCAGTGACTTTAAACGGTGTTTCTCCCCAGTCACGGCGCGCGAGGGCTGCCGCACCAGTGTCGGGAAAAAAGACTTTTACTCCGGGGTAGATTTCCTCAAATTCTGGGAGGAATTGTAAGGTGATAGACTGTGCTTGCAGGGCGATTTCTGGAAATACTAATTCGACTTGCAGTAGATTTTTGCCGTCCGAGAGGGCAGCGGCGGTGGCAATGCGGGATTGGGCGATCGCCTCGTTTAGATCCTTCGGCAGTTCTGTCATTAATCTAATTATTTTTACTCGACTTCTCTCAATCTAATTTTACCTGAGATATTGCACCATTTTCAATTACCTGTTTAGGAACAGGCAAGATACCTGTTAAACAAGAAAATTCCCTTTTTCTGTAACAGGCATTTTGCCTGTTCTTGAGCATGGTGCAAGATGTAACTTTTATTGCATTAAGCAACAAAAGCTAACACCGATACGGGCGAACCGGAACCTCCCAAAAGACGCAATATTCCGATAACTAAAGTGATGTTAGCCGCAGGTAATAAGTCGAGATTTGCCAGATTTTCCAGCACTATTCGCTGCTTTTCCAATACCAATTTGTTAACCGTAAAACTTTCATCTCGCCCAGTATCGACTCCGTGGGTGTCGGTTCCAATGCCCGCGATAGACCGTTCTTCTAGCAAAAATTGAGTTGCTGCTTTGCCAAATCCGGGAAAGTGGCAAATTCCGCGCTCATCTCGGTTGAAAAATGCTCCCTGATTATCCCATTTTTCTTGCCAGCCAGTATACAATAAAACTAGATTTCCCGGTTCTATAAGTTTGTGGTGCAGTTCCCAAGCCAATATATCATCAATTGTTAAAGTGTAGTCGGGATTGGCAAGACTTTGCTGGCGGATGTCGATCGTAATTGCAGGGGAAACTAGCGACTGCGGTGAATAACTATCAATGCTGGCGCCTGCTGCATAAAAGCTATTGGGTGCGTTGATGTGAGTGGCGCTGTGTTCTCCCATTGAGAATTTTCGCAGGAAATACCCGTCTGTTTCTATTTGAGCTACTGGGGCAATTTCTGTCGCTGGATCTCCGGGCCAGATGGGAATGTTGGGATGAATTACATGGGTTAAGTCTATAATTTGGCTGTAGGCGATCGTTTTTAAGTTATTTGAGTGGAAGTTGTTTGTCATCAGGTTAAATATATCTATTATTTATTAACCACACTTGAGTTTTTGACCTTCTGCGATCTCAATATAAAATATAAAATATAAAATCTAAAATTCGATTAGTCGATCGAGCGTTGCTTCCATCACATCCTTGGTTTGCCCGGAAACAGTATACACCAAAGCTTCTCGATAAACTCTCCCGGCGGGGTGTAGCACACAGTTAGCAGCACCGCTAGAAACTGCAACCGCCGCGTGCCCGCAACGCACCGCTAAATCAATGGCTTGAGCTCGCAGCGCTAATTGTTCTGCTTTTGAGCTATGTTGAGATTGTGGGAACTTCTGTTTTAGCCGATCGAGCTTTTGCTCTAGTTTTTGGCAAGCCACCGTTATAAAAGGTGAATTCTTAGCAGCCACCGCTGCTGCAATTACATCCAATCCCGCTCGAATACAGCCAAAAGTACCGGGGACAAAATTCAGTATATTTTTGCTGTCGTTTTCCGAAATCCAGCCGACAGGTTTAAGTGAAATTATTTCCGATTCATGCAGCAACCAATTATCGAGAGTGGCTGTCACAGTATTAGTCGAGTTCATGGCAATTAACTGCATGATTTCGCTAAAAGCTATTTTCCCCGATTCGCGTTCAATATTGGCAAAAGGCACTAAACCGAAAACAGAGCTTTCGTCAGGAAGTACCGCCGCTACAATAAACTTTTGAAACAAGCCAAAACCTGTTACCCAAGGAACTTTTCCTGACAGTAAATAGCCCGATTTTGTGGGAGTTGCGGTGACGGCAGGATTGCCCGATCGCCTCAAATGCGAAAACCCAATACCCAAGCGTAACTCTTTTTGGGCGATCGCGGGCAAGTATCTGCTTTTTAGCATTTCATTGTCGCTGTTGGCAAGCATGGCAGTTGCGCTGTGGTGCTGAGTTTGCAGGAAAGACAAAGCGCCGGAATATCGAGCCGTCAATTCCTGATATTGGTAAAAAATCTCCGGTGCAATTTCGGCACCGCCCCATTTTTGGGGAACTCGCAATGCTAAGAGCGATCGATCTTCCAATTCAGCAACTGCGGTTTTCAGCGCTTCCGAGTCGGTGTCGATAATTTCCGCGTGAGGTGCAACGCACTTTTGTAGGTAAGTTTCTGTACTGTTGAGAATATCTTGGGAATCCATTTTTTATAATTATTTTATAGCAGAGGTAGGGACACGGCACTGCCGTGTCCCTACTACTCCGTCGCTCACGGGGTGTACTTAATAAACGTAGAATCTGCCTTATTTTTCTTCAAATTATTGTGGAGCGTGCCTAAAATTCCGCTCCCAAACTCACTCATTTCCACACTTTCCAAGGAGCCTTGCCTTCATCCCAAAGTTCGTTTAAATACTTGTATTCTCGAAAAGTATCCATCGCAAAGAAGAACCCATCATGACGGTAAGCCATCAATTGCCCGTCTGCGGCCAAACGCTGCATTGGCTCTTGTTCTAAAATACAATCATCTCCCCCCAAATACTCAAATACCCGGCGGTTAAATATCATATATCCAACACTGATCCAGCCGTCGATTTGAGGTTTTTCAGTAAATTGAACTACGCGGCTATCGCTGTCTACCTCCAAAATTCCAAAGCGAGAAATCGGGCGAAATGTAGTGACAGTTGCCAGCTTCCCGTGAGACTTGTGAAAATCCATCAAGGCGTCAATATCGACATCAGCTACTCCATCGCCGTATGTCACCATGAAATTCTCGCGATCGATATATTTTTCTATCCGTTTGACCCGGCCTCCTGTCATGCTTGCTGCGCCAGTTTCAGCCAGTGTCACCTTAAAATCTTGTTCGAGATGTTCCTCGTGATAAGTGATGATATTTTGGCGTCCCAGACAGATAGTAAAGTCATTGTTCATGGCTTCATAATTAAGGAAATATTCTTTAATCATGTTGCCGCGATAGCCCAAGCACACAATAAAGTTTTGGAAACCGTAGTGTGCATAGATTTTCATGATGTGCCAAATAATCGGATGCCCCCCCACCTCAACTAAGGGTTTGGGACGAAATTCTGTTTCTTCTCTGAGACGAGTACCGAGACCGCCGGCTAGGATAACTACTTGCATTTTGTCACATTTTTAAAGATGATAAATTAATTTATCATCAATCCTCAAGATTTTTTTCAAAGAATTATTAACATTTTCTCATAGTGAGTGAAGCTTTGTAAACCGCAGAAATCACGAACTCTTATAAATAATTCTAGGGTACGCGCGACCGCACCGTATATTTAAATGCTGCGCGCAATTTCTAACTAACAGTAGGGTGGGTACTGCGGACAGTATATTTGACTACAGCGCAATTTTTAACTTATTAAGAGTTGATTAATAAATAGACAAAAGAACAGCAAATACCTATTATAAATATAAGAAATAGATTCAACAGCAATGAAAAATCAACTCGATCGCCTAAAAAAGTTTTTAGGTATCCTCTGTGCGATCGCCTCAATAATTATATTATTCCAATCGGCTCTACCTGGTGTTTACGCCACGGTTGTTGCACCGAAAATCTCAACTATACCACAAACGACTGTAGCTTTTGTACCCAACATACCGGGCGGCGGATTAGACTTTCACGAATCAGTAGGAGGACACACTTTAGAGAGACACGTTGGTAAAACAGAAGCAGAACTAGCACAGCGACTCGCCAGCGAAACGAGAATTTCTGCCGCATCTTCCTTTACTGACCGTTCCGTCGCCGAAGCGGCTATTGCAGAAGCAATGAACAGAAATCAAAGTGCGATCGACTCCTGGGTGAAAAGTCGAGGCAATCGTTATACGATCGACTACAACGCCAACAGAATTATTGGTATTACTTTGCGTCGCCGCGCATCCAAAGCAACTTCAACATCTCGCCTGAGAATCGTCCTTCAGCGCAGCGCCAAATTACCTCCCGGATACTTTATTCTCACAGCCTATCCCCAATGATCAATCAATTTCCTCATTTAACCCAATTTTTCAGTTCATACTTTCACCAAGACTGGTCGTTAGAAGCTGACACTCCCAGCGATGTAGTGAACAACTACCGCAGCAGCGAACCGCCCGAAAGTGTTGAAGCTGCATCGCAAGAGCTCAGCCAATTGTTAGAAATTCCGATCGCCGCAGCCGATTTAGAAGCATTCATCCTCGATGAATTAGGGTGTTACTACGACCCCCAATCCGAAAATCAAACAGTCAGAGAATGGTTGGAATCCGTGCAAAAGTCTTTGACAAGTCCCAACTAAACTTTATATATTTGTAAGAATGCGGCTATATATTTGTAAGGACACGGTAGTGCCGTGTCCTACAAGTTATCCACAATTCAATAGGATAGCTAGCTCACTTGCTAACCGTCAATAAGTAGCCTTCGTGGACGTTGAAATTAGGGATAACATAAGCTAAGCTGCCGCTACTAACCGAAACTTGTTCTTCTTTAACGGTGACAAGCTTTTGCACTGCTCCTTCTTCATTGTTGGGAATCTTTTCTAATTTTAGAGTGATTTTCTGACCCCTTTGAATACCTAGCTGTTCCAAATTCCCGATGCTTAATGTTACCGTTGTTGCTGAGGAAAAATTGGGGTCGAAATAACCTAAAAGTATCTGTGCTTTACCTTCAAGATTTGACTTGCTGGCTAAAGCGACAAGGCGATTGTTATTTGACCAACTCCTCACCCGCGAATTAACTCCCTCAGCATAAGCTTTGTAAGTCCACCAAGCTGCTCTTGGCTCAAAAGTATTCGGCGTGACCATCCCACTCAGCGTATTGTTGAAGCAATTGCTAACTTTATTTGGCCCTTTACTCTCCCAACAAGCTCTGCAAGCACCGTCAGCTTTTGCATACTCTAAGTTATACAAATAACCTAAGATTTCCCCCGGCTGGTACTGCGCTAAGTTCCCGACAATTTCGTTGACGTAAATTTTTTGCAATTTCAGTTCCTTGTAAGAGGGACTTTGCTGAAAATTGCGTTTAGCCTCAATTACGTGATCGTCAACAAATAAAATCATCGTGTCGTTAAGTTCGTGCCACGATAGGAAGTTTACTTCAAGTTTGTTAGCCTTGCAGTAATCCAAAAAAGCGGCAAGATATTCTTTGCTGTAGCCGCCGAGGCTTGGCCCGCCAATCATTGCTGAGGGCCCCAATTCTTCCCGCAATATTTTGTAAGCTCTTTTGTAGGTTTCAAATAATTGTTCTCTGCTTCCATTCCAAAACGGATTTTTTAAATCGGGTTCATTCCATACATCCCAAATAATTTTCTTGCCTTTATTTTGCTGCGCTAACTGTCGGATGAATGCTTCCCACGCAGGGTAGTTTTGATAGGGCCAGCCATTGGGATTGCTACCGTAGCCCCACAAGTCGCTAACTACTAACTGAAACTCGGCTCCGCTAGCGATTACTCGATCGTAAATATCGAGTCTCCCCGCCCGCCAAAGTTTCGGCTGCAAGGGTTTTATCGAGCTATCCGGTGGTTTGGCAGTGTCGATTCCGTGCAGGATGCCACTCATGGAAATTGTACCGGTGGCTGGCTGTCCAAAATCTACTGTCACGTTCGATCGCAGTTGGGCGATCGCTCTTGGCTGTCCCAAATAGGCTATTAACAGAACAGTGACAATAACTAAACCAATTGGCAACAGTTTATTAATACGTGGGAACTTGAATGTAAGTTGCATATTTTTCTGTAGTTTATGTTTGGTGGAATGGGCATCTTGCCCGTTCCTAAGAATGCTGCAATAACTCAGTTTTAACGAACGGATGACAACACTTCAAAACCCTGTATTGATTCTATCACTTGTTGCCACGAACGCGAGTTAATCAGCTCGTTGGCATCGAATGTAACTCCTTTTTCCGCAGCAAAAATACCAAAGTTTTTCACCCAATCAAAGATAGTTTCTGTGGTAAAATAAGGTGTGCAAGCCCAAGCAGATTGCAAATTATTCACCAT
>NZ_JAUBQR010000106.1:0-21674 GCF_036701385.1 Microcoleus sp. Pol12B4
TGCGCACCCTACATATAGACTAATAACCAATGACCGCTGACTGATGATACTATTTTCAAAAAAGAATACAACTGTAGACAAGCTCAAAACCACGAGCTTCGTCAGTCATGGCCAATCTAAAATCTAAAATCTAAAATCTAAAATCTAAAATCTAAAATGGCATGACTATCGCCAATAAGGCCGGCCCTTCCAAAAAACTCCTACCGTAATTCCTATTAGTGCAGTTTCTGATAAACTTGCTAAAGAAGCAGGTATGGGTAGGAATGATTTTAAAACCAAACCCAAGAGCAGGCACAAAACTAAAACCCATAAACTAATTCGGTTGAGCAAAAATTGTTGTTGCCAATACTCTAAAAAGTACACTGCTAAAGCTCCCATTCCCACTGCTGCTGCAAAAGGTATCAATATCCCGAGGGAGGAACCGTAGAGAAGCGTCACCCCGTTGCGGATTGCCCGCGATTGCGTGAAACCCCAGGCTAAAAATAGCTCCAGTCCAATCACGATTGAGTTGACGAGGGCGGCAATTTGCAGCATTTCTCGCCAAGGTAAAAGTTTTAAGCGCCGCAGAAAATTACTCACGATCGGCAGATTAGGTAGGTTGCTTTGATTTTATAACAGTTTTGCGCTGGCGATCGACCTTTGATGACAATTTGTGAAGTAAAATAAAGATATAGAGCAGTCTCTTGACAAATTCACCCAGAGTACCTGCCTATTAGTTGTTGGAACCGTGAAAGGAAAAAAGTTATGGTGGAGAACACTGTCGATTGTGCTGTAGCCTGCGTCAATGGCTGCGTTCTGGGCGACAAGTGCCCGAAGCGGGAATACGCAGAAGCAACGTCCAACTTTATTGAAAATACTTCTCTGGATAAAATGCTAGAAATAGCAGAGGAAGCAGTGAGAAGGAAACGGATGGAACCCCCCAAATGGGTAATTCCTGACTTTCCCGAATAGAATTAGCCTCCCTATTAAAAAGCGATCGCCCTTTTCAAACGGGCGATCGCTTTTTGTATTCCCAATGAAATAGCTGAGCCGAATCAATATATTTCTTGGGATAGAAGCTAAAAGCTTAAATAGCAACTACGATACCAAGTAATTATAGCTATCGACAATTACTAAAAACAATTCAGTTAAAGTCAAATTCGGACATTTTAAATTTAATTGAATAAAAAAAACAGGAGCAAGTATCGTGGCACAACCAAAGAAAAGCAACGAAAAAAAAACAAAAGAACGCAATAGTTTGGGCGACTTACCTCAAGAAATTACCGAATCTTACGGTACCGGCGTCATCGATCAACCGGGGGTGAGCCAAGACGACATAACAACCCTGCAGGACAGCAGTTCGGACTACTCTTCCACCAGTTCCCAAATCGGCGGCCAAGATGGCGATCCGGCTGCGGAACAAGAAAGTGCCACTGGCGAGCAATCGGTGGGCGGAACCGCGCCTACTCCAGACCTGGATATTGTTGACGAACTCGGAGCCGCTGCGGGCATAGAGATGGCCGATGGCGCTATTTTGAACACAACAAATATGCTTGAACATCGAGATGAAAGTCGCTGGGAATTAGACCCTAGTTCTGCAGAAGATTATCAGGAACGACCGGATTTCTAGGTCTATTTGGTACAAAAAAATAGGGAGTATAATAGGATAGGAGCGGGTTTACCAGTATTTATACTTCATACGCCAAGTATTTGTAAATTCGCCCCTCATCACTTTTGCTCTTGCCACACATATCCAAATCCCCGATCAGTATGCTGCAGGCGTTTTGAGTTACTTGCTTATAAATTAATTTATAACGAACGAATATATACTTGAATAATGTTTGACTAGACCCTAAAATCGTAAACCCAGACTTTTTCTACAATCCAGCCGCGAGTAAGGAATTGACGATAATTTTACAGCATAAATCATAAGAAATTAAACTCTTTTGCAGTGGATTCAATTAGTCGATGACCTCGCTAAATTGTAGTGGTTAAAACGTTCAAAATTATATATTCAAATTATAACTTATTCGGATTATTTGTTTGAGTTCGGCGCAGATGTGCTTTCACACTCGCTAGGAGTTTTTCAATACTGAAAGGCTAGTAACATATAGGCTCAAAGTGATGCAGGGAATTAGTGGCTAACCAACACTGACATTACCGCCAGCAGTTTTCATTTCCCTGAAAACAAGGTAATTGTAATTCTTCCATTGCGTAATTAAGAAAGTTGTACCTCACGCAATAGACAACTGCTATAGTAATCCTTGCAGGAGCCGTAATTTTGTGACCCCACCCCAATCCTCCCCTTATCAAGGGGAGGGAGTAAGAAATTCACAAATGATGCGAGGATGGCTATATATCTTCTGATTTATCAACATTTCCGGTGAGTTACCCTTCATAAAGCGTGTTTGTAGTCAGGGCTGCTATTCTCTCTATGGGGGCGAATAATCGCTATTACTCCTGGCTACAAACATACTGTGCTTAGATCACCGGGTATGATATTATGTATCGCAAAAACCGGGTTGATGAAGCCAACCCTCTTCAACAAAAAGGTGCTGTATGGAATTTAAAGATTTTCTGGCTTTGCTGCATCCTATTTTAGCTGTAGCGATTGTTTTTCCTATGGTTGGTGTTGTTCTCAATATGGCGTGGCAAACTATGCAGCGTCGCAAGCAAATTGCGATCGACACCAAGAGCAAAATTCCACCTGTAGTCGGTTCAGAACACGTCAAAGCAGGTCGAATTCTGTCAGGTTCTGTGGTAGGAGTGACGCTGTTGGGTCTAGCTTACCCGATTTTTGAGCATATTTTGAGCAAGGATGTTTGGAGCAAAAACTCGTTTCAGGTCATTTTCATTGTGCTGATGTTTGTTGCAACTATCGCCTCTTTGGTGATGCTATATCGAGCGACACCCGCTTTATGGCGCGGCATATTTGCGACGCTAACAGGTACTGGTTTGGTAATTCTTGGCACTCAAGATGGCGTTTATCGGCGAACCAATGAATGGTATTGGTCTCATTACTACATTGGCATCGCCGCTGCGCTAATTATGGTTTTCTCCCTTGCCATCATTCAAGACATTTACAAAGACCGCTCAAATCGCTGGCGCACTATCCATGTGATCTTGAATTCGATCGCCGTGCTGCTCTTTCTGGGACAGGGAATGACCGGAACCAGGGATTTATTAGAAATTCCTCTGAACTGGCAGAAACCCTATATTTATAGCTGTGATTTCGCCAATAAGACCTGCCCAAAGCCGTGAGCGATCGCATTACTTCGAGATTCAATTTTAAAATTAGTCTAAATTAGAGCAGTAAACCTGGTTTCTGAATGTAACAAAGCCCTGGTAATCACAGGAATGAGAATGAGAAACCTAGTTTATGATGCCCGGATTGCGTCAGCCCTACTCAGCCACTAATCTTAATCACTAATCTTAATCATTGCGAGTCAAACCCTGAAGGCTAACTTGCAAAATAGACAAACCCAAAATTAGTAAAAACAAAACCAGCCCGATCGTACAAGCATAGCCAATTTCTAAGTCCTTAAAAGCCCGTTCGTAAAGATAATAAACAACCGTCTTAGAACTATTGCGGGGCCCCCCCTGAGTCATAATATAAACTTCTTCAAAAACCTTAGTAGCAGAAATCGCCGAAATTACCGCTACCAAAACTAGATACGGCTTCATCAGCGGCACAGTAATATCCCAGTGCTTTCCCAAACCATCAGAACCATCAATAGCAGCCGCCTCATAAAGTTCTGCTGGAATAGCTTGCAGCCCTGCCAAATAAATCACCATGTAATAGCCCAATCCTTTCCAGATAGTAACTGCCATAACGCTAAAGATTGCTAACTTCGGATTAGCCAGCCAAGAAACAGGAGGTAAACCCAACAATTCCCCCAACTGATTCAGCAGTCCAGTCTCAGCAAACAGCCACTTCCAAGCAATCCCGGCGACAACCATGGAAATCACCGCCGGCGTGTAGTATGCTGCTCGAAACCAGTTCATCCCCTTAAGTTTTTGGTTGCACAAAATCGCCATTCCCAACGGTAGAACAACCAATACAGGCACAACGCAGGTGAGATAGAGCAGCGTATTCGTCAAAGTTTGCCAAAATATGCGATCGCCCCACAACCTGTTAAAATTCTTTAAACCCACCCACTGTGGCATTTGAGTTAAATCATATTCGTAGTTGGTAAAACTCAAATAAAAAGCTTGCACCGCAGGCCACAACACAGTCAAACTCAAAATAAATAAAGCCGGAAGTAAAAACAAATAAGGCGTCAAATAGCGTCGGGAAAAAGTCACAGACATAAATTAATTATTAGTTATTGGTTATTACTTGTTCCCAGACCGAGCCTAGGAACCAGTTATCTATTAGTCGCCGGAGACAGACTTCGTTTATGTAGACGCGGTTTCAACCGCCGATTGAGCTAATCAGCCCCAACAAATAATAATTATTTAACTCCAGAAAACAAAGCCTGCCAATCTCCGGGAGAAATACCATGTTCCCCCTCTTTCACCTCAAAAGTAACGTTGCAAGCTTGCGGTTGTTCCAAAGCCTCCACACACAATTCTGCAATATCTTCCCGACTGACTTTGCCCCTAATATTGTCTCCTTGCTCAAATATTAAAGCTTTGCCTCCCGGTTCTTCAGTCAAAGCGCAGGGTCTGGCAATAGTATAAGGTATGCCGCTCGATCGCACACAATCTTCCCCTTTCAACTTCCAAGTCAAAATCCCCCCCAACATATCATTCATCCTGACTGCCGGCGGTTCTTCTTCCAAGTTAATCTCCGGGCGACCGGGGCGGGTAACTCCTGCCGAACTCACCATCACAAATCGCGGCAATTTCTCTCCCCCATAAGCTTTAATAGATTCTAACTCGATTTGAAAAATACCCGGTGTAAATTTCGGGTTTAAGGCGCCATCATATTCAAATTTGCTCAACATTAACTGAAAAGAAAAAATACTGCTGGGATCAAATTTAGAGCCATCTTTGACAGTTTTGGCGCGGAATACTGGAATTAAATCATCAAAGGGAATGGTGAGAGTAATCCAGATATTGTAAACAGTATCAAACGAATAGCAATAGCCAATTCCATCCCATTTAGATTCGCTGCGAACAATTAATTTGTAGCGCTTACCGTCCCCTTTTACGCGCAGGTAGAGGCCACTAAATCCTGCGAGATTAAGCGGAGGATCAAAGTTGCGGGTACGCACCGAAGCAAAGCCGCCCGAGTTGGCAGTAGAAACATTGCCTGTGAATATAG
This sequence comes from Microcoleus sp. Pol12B4, assembly GCF_036701385.1. Classification (NCBI taxonomy): domain Bacteria; kingdom Bacillati; phylum Cyanobacteriota; class Cyanophyceae; order Oscillatoriales; family Microcoleaceae; genus Microcoleus; species Microcoleus sp. Pol12B4. Next base: position 5,249 of record NZ_JAUBQR010000106.1, read on the forward strand.
CAGTATTGTCTGTCAGCCGGATCGAACTTTCGCTAGTACCACCCATCACGATGTCGTCCAAGGCACCCCAAGTTTCTTTTAAATCTTGGCTGGGTTTTGTGAAGTCAAAAATTATTTTTTCGCCTGCTTGAATTAGCTGGTGGCGAACAGCTTGGACTAAATTATTGATGCCTTTATATTCGACTATTTCGGGAACATCCACCACTTCCGGCATATAAAATTTGATGCCTTGATAGTATTTTTCCCTGGTTGGGGTGTCTCCTTCTATAGGTTGAACTTTAGTGCCTGTACAGCAGATAACTGCTTCCACGCCCTCGGTTACTAACGGTGTTAGCGTCTCTGGCAGAGTAATATCTCCTTCGACTAATTCGAGATTATTGCCGAGAATTTCTGTTGCTCTTTTAGCATCTCTGACGAGGCAGCGTACTTTATATCCCCGCTGTTGCAGCCGCTTGACAACTCGCTTCCCGACGCCGCCGGTGGCACCGGCTACCAGTATCAGTTTGGGTTGGTCTTTTTTACTGTTGCTGCTGCTTCCAAAGAGTTGTTGCAGCCAGCTAATGCTGCCAATGAAGGGAATGACGCCGAAATAAGCCAAGGTTTTGAGAAACCTGCCGGCATCCCATTGGGCGGTATTTTTTTCTGTCATACTAACTTCCTCAGAATTGGCTCAAATCTACTTAGCTGCTTTTGTATTTTAATCGAATTTTCGATTTTTGAATTTGGGGGATTTCCTAGCCTTCGAGATAGCTTCGCTAGCGCAGACTTTTTTTCACTTGACAATGGGTGTGGGATGAGTTTGGCTCAAGGGAATCTCAATAATCAACTCGGTTCCCTCTCCGGGGGCTGAAATGCAAGTCAATTTGCCGCCGTGTTGTTCTACCACAATTTCATGGCTAATCGCCAAACCTATCCCCGCACCTTTGCCCACCGGTTTTGTGGTAAAAAACGGCTCAAAAATTTTCTGGCGAACGGTTTGAGTCATGCCCCAACCGTTGTCCTCGATCCGAACTGCTACGGCTTTTTCTCCGGGACAAAGTTCAGTCACAATCCGAATTTGTCCGCACTTAACTGGCTCTTCGCCACCGCCCTGCGGCGATAAATTATTGTTGACAAAAGCCTCTTCGAGAGCATCAATTGCATTTGCCAGTACATTCATAAATACTTGGTTGATTTGAACTGCGTAACACTCAACCAAAGGCAGAGATCCATATTTTTTGATGAGATGAATTGCTGGGCGATCGGGCTTGGGTTTGAGTCGGTTGCTCAAAATCAGCAAAGCACTGTCTAATCCGTCGTGAATGTCAACTGGTTTAATCTCTGCTTCGTCAATTCTAGAGAAATTTCGCAGCGACTGAACTATCTCGCGGATGCGGTTAGCTCCTACTTTCATTGAACCCAGCAACTTGGGTAAGTCTTCAACTATAAACTCTAATTCTACTGCTTCTATTTGTGCTTGAATTTCTGGCGAAGGCGAAGGATAGTGCTGCTCGTAAAGCTGCAATAAATTCAGCATTTTGTGACTGTATTCATTGGCATAACTAAGATTTCCGTAGATAAAGTTAATCGGGTTAGTGACTTCATAAGCTACCGCCGCCACTAACTGTCCCAAACTTGACATTCTTTCGCTTTGCACCAATTGAGTTTGCGCCCGCTTAAGCTCGGACATTGCTGTTTTTAAATTAGCAGTTTTTTCGCGTTCTCGGGCGACTGATGCTTCTAGTGCTGTATTTAATTTTTCGAGTTTGTCAACTTGGCGCAGCACTATATTAATCATTGCTTTTTTCAGTTCCAATGCAGCGTCTATTTCGCATTGTTTCCAAGGCAAAGATTTGTACCTCACATTTTCTTTCCACAGCTCGAAAGATTTCCGAGGAGACAGTCGAGGGTTGCCATCTTCATCGGTTTCAACTGGTTTGTTGGGGTTGCCCGCCCAATTTACGGTCTTAATTACTTCGGGGCGAAACCACAAAATGTATATTTTCTGAGTCGGCGATATTGCTATAGCCAAACACCCGCTAGCCGTGTCTTTAAATTCCTCAGCTTCAGGATAGCATTTGGTCAGCGAGTCTGTATAAAAAATTTCTTTATTTAAATGCTTTTGCACCCACTGAGTTAAGTATTGGAGGGATTCTTTTTCAGGTGTTTGCCCGACTCGATAGCAATTGTCTCCAAATACTATTGCGGCTCCCTGAGCGTTGACTACTTCTAGCAAATTATGCTGACACTTAACTAACACTTGTGACAAGTTTTCCGACGTGGATATGTCTTCAAAAATCTTGGTTTGAATCGATTTCAAGTGTAGTTTGTAGTCGTAGTCTTCGTTTCCTTCTTTTGATTGCAGTTCTAAGGACATTACTTGCCCGATAAATTCGCAAGCTGCGCGCAATTCATAGTTGAGGTGTCTTGGTGTATAGTTGTGGCAAGCAATCAATCCCCACAGTTTTTTGTCTTTGATTAATGAAATTGACATCGAAGCTGCAACGCCCATATTTTGCAGGTATTCTATGTGAATGGGAGAAACGCTTCTCAACACGCTGAAACTGAGGTCTCGAGACTGGGTGGTAACAGCATTGTTTCCTGAAACAAGGGTGACGGGTTGATAATTAACATCGGGGATCAACCTCAGCCAATTTAACGTATACAGTTGTCTGGCTTGTTTGGGAATATCTGAGCTGGGGTAGTTTAATCCCAAGAAAGGACTTAGGTTTTCGGCTTTAGCTTCAGCGATCACAGCGCCGTTGCCTTCGTAGTCAAATTGATAGAGCATAACTCGATCAAAACCAGATATTTTTATGACTTCTTCTACAGTTATTTGAGATAATTCTTTGAGATTTGGGGCGCTTTGAATTTTACTGACAGTGGCTCTCACTGAATGATAAAAACTAAAAACAGAAATATTTTCTGGGCTTGTGGCTAATTCCAACTCGACAATCAATACGTCTTCTACTCGGTGGAGGATGCAGTCAAACTCTAAATATTTACCTTTGTTTATGACAGAGAGTTTAATGGGATTAACGGTTTTTAAGTTTTCATTACCCAAACAAAGATTGAGTTTTTTTAGTTGAACTCGATTGAATAATACGCTCAAATTTTTACCGATCGCACTTTCTGCATCAATTCCCAACAAATCTTGCGTATTTTCGCTGACTTGCAGTATTTCTAGTTCAGGTTCTCGTACCACAAGTAGCACCCCGTGTGGCTGAATGTGCCCCGATATATGAATGGGTTCTCTGTCGCAGTTTGTCAAGTCAACTTCTTCGAGTGCGGGAATTGTGATTTGTTGATCCATTTGCTTTGTCTTCCGCTGTAAAATTTGGAGAGAGTTCTATTGATTTGAGATTTGAGAGCAAATTGGCCTTTCCATAATAATCTCATATTGTTCGATCGCATAACGGAGCGATCCCTGGACGGACACTGAGAATCAATCATCCGAGAGTCAGCGCATCAAAATGATTGAGTCGAAAATCAGCCTACCCTATGTGTTGCTGTTCAAGCCGCCTCAGCTTTCTAGAAATTGAACCGACTTGGCTCTTATATACTATCGCTTCCCGATGTTAATTATCATAGCAATTGTTGCCATTCTTCAAGTATGTTTAATAATTTCCCAAAACTTTAATATTTGTGGTAAAATTTTGCCTGCTGGAAAAGAGGGAGAGAAATGCGTCTCCAGAGCGGCATACTTACTGAAATATTAAGTTAAGGTAATGGTGACAAGATCTGAAAGTCAAGTCACGCTAAGCTCTTTAAGTATACCCAACAGGCCCGACAATTAGACTGATGATCGACTTCAATACAGTTACTGAATTTTCTCATACCTACTGCATAGCTATCTGTGCATTTTTAGTTCCGGCAAACTTGCTGACTACTTTGCAGACAGCGATTTTGATAGGACTAAACCGACCTCGAATCCAAATTTGGGCGTCTGTGGTTGTCGCCAGCCTTTGGGCTACAGCAATGATATTTCACGTTTTCACCTGGTTCGCGATCGGGGTAGTCATGCCTCCGACATACATCTTGCTAGTTATGGCAATCACTTGTCTGACAATTAATGTCTGGGCGATCGCTCATCCTGCAAGCATGATGCAATTAATTCGAGTTGTGGTATCAGTGGTTAGGGGAGGTTTCACAAGGAAGAAGGATTTAGTTATCTAAAAGACAAAGATTTAATTATCTAGGAACTCAAAAAGAATTTGGCAGGGGGGTAGTTTGAAATGTTTCAGGGAAAATATTAGTTTCAGAAGAAAGTTTTTCGGGTGGCCAATCGTGCTTCCGAGGGCTGAGTTTTCAGCCGTTATTCCGGTTCGCGATCGCGACAATCTTCTGTTTCCGGGCCGCGGGGATGGATCGTGCAATTGAGCAGGTAGCCACCGTCGCTTCTGCCGTAATAGTAGCGGCATCCGATGCAAATTGCGGGAGGTTCGATCGCACTTTGGTAAACCGGATAATCCGTAGTCGCCAGCAGCGAAAAGTCGCGCTGCGTCTGAACATTTCCGATAATAGCGCCGGAGAGTTCGACAGCTTGGCGGATGTTTTCGATCCTGGTGTAAGGCGGCAGGTAAATGTCAATACAAACGCGTATGCCCTGGCTATCCTGATCGTGGCGGGTAATAGTGCCTCCGAGCAAACCGACGCGCGAAGCAATAGCTGAGGAAAATTCGCTCAGGGAGGTGCAGTAACCGGAGAAAACGTGAATATGTTCGTCCGTAGTAGCTCTCACAGTCAGGCGAGTGGGAATTCGCAATCTCAGGTAAGCGTCGAGTTCGTCAAAAACCGGTTCGGCGAGGGAGAGCATTTGGTTTGCGTCTTCGTGGTTGAGCCCAAAACCCTTAGAAACCTTTGACACGAGGGCTGCTAAAATATCAAAAACTTCGGTTAAGAGCGATTGTAGCCTGCTATCAATGGCGATCGGACATTCTCGGAGCAGCTTTAAATAATCCTCCAACCGATGAGCAATTCGCTGAATGCTGCTAAATCCGAGCATAGCTGCTCCCCCCTTAATCGAGTGCGACGCTCGGATGAGCTGGTGTATTCTTTGAGGAGCTGGCAGGGTATTTTGCATATCTTGCAAGCCTTGTTCGATAATTTGGATCTGTTCTGTGGCTTCTTCGATAAAGTAGCCGATGATCCGCTGTAGTTGTTCTGGCAACATAATTTTATTCTCCGAAAGGCACCCGAATATCATTAGTCCATTAGTCATTAGTGATTAGTCAGACATTTGATAGTTTGGAACCAATATTTAAGCGACGAGTTATTTTTGTTTTTAAGCCCTAATCTGTTTTATTCTGACTCACGGCAACGGTAGTGGCAATGTTGAAAAATGTTAACTCTTAACTGTTGACAGTGATTTTTTTTGCTCCGACGGTAGCGGTTGCTACCCCCAACAGCAGCACCGCAGCACCTGCGAGTACCGCCGGCGCCGGCACTTCCCCAAACAGCAAATAACCCAACCAACTCGCCCCAACCGGTTCAAACAAGATGGCAAGAGTTACCAGAGTTGGGGAAATCTGCACTACGGCCCAGTTCAAAATGGTGTGGCCGACTAACTGAGGCAAAGCGGCCGTTAGCAAAATATAAAAATATACAATGTCTGGGTAGTTAGTATAAGTAGTGCCGAAGGCGAAGGGGAGAGGCAGGAGGACGATCGCAGCAACAGTATAGGCGATCGCGATATAGCCACCAATTCCCAGTCCCCGCCGCTGAGCTTCCCGGCCCAGCAGCAAATACAAGCTGACAGCCCAGGAACCAGCCAGAGCAAGGAAATCGCCAAGCAGTTGGCTGCTGCCAGCATGGGCTGCGCCCGTGCTTCCGACGGCGATCGCCATTCCCCCAGTCAGGGCTATAGTAATGCCAGCGATCGACATTTTGCTGAGTTTTTCCCCGAACCAGAAGCGCGACAACAGCGCTACCCAGACAGGATTAGTGGTGACGAGGGCAGTCGAGGCTGCGATCGAAGTATAAGAAAGTGAGGTAATCCACAGCGCAAAGTGCAGGGCGAGACACAAACCCGCAGCAGCAGCATAGCGCCGAGCTCCCGGTTGCAAGGCGTTCCACTGAATTTTCCGCCAAGCAGGAAGCAGAATTACAGCAGATAAAGTCAGACGAGAAGCCGCAAGTACCAGACTGAAACCAAAGCCGCCCGCGCCTGCTTTAAAGTTAGCCAGGCGAATTAAGATTGAGGAAGTTGAGACGGCTAAAACGCCGATAATTAACACTAGGGTGATCGACCAATTAGGTGCTTGTTTCGGAAAATTCATTTTTTAGGCATTGGGCATTGGGCATTGGGAAAATTTACAAAGCAATTTTCGCACAAATTATGAATAATTTCTATTCTCTTCTTCTCCTCTGTTGTTCTCTCTTCCTTCGTGACAAGAGTGATAACTCGGCGTTTTGCGAACGGGGCTTCGCGGTTCGTAAAAAAAACCGACCGCTAATCATGAAAAATTACTATACTCAAAAAAACTCAATGTAGAGTGTGCCTAAAATTACCTGACCTCTGTTATAGTTTTAATACCGCAAAAAACAAATTACCCACTTACAATTTATAACTATCTATGGCTCCTACTGTTTTGATTACAGGCGCTTCTCAAGGAAGTGGCAAAGCAACAGCAATTTTATTTGCAAGTAAAGGTTACGATGTAGTGATGGTAGCTCGCCAGCCAGAGAGATTGGCAGCAGCAGCGGCTCAAGTGCAGCGAGAAGGCACTTCCGCTGTAGCTATTCCAGGGGATGTTGGCGACATTCAACAAGTGCGCGCGATCGTCCAAAAAGCCCTAGATGCCTGCGGCAACATCGATGTTGTGGTTAACAATGCCGGCATTTGTCTCACGGGCGCGATCGAACACACTACCTCCGAAGACTGGCAGCAATTAATGAATACCAATTTTTGGGGCTGCGTTAACACAATTCAAGAAATTTTGCCACATTTTCTGCAACGAAAAACTGGCACAATAGTCAATGTTGGTTCTATTGGTGGCAAAATGCCTTTGCCTCAAATGACTGCTTATTGTGCCAGCAAATATGCAGTAACCGGTTTAACAGAAAGTTTGCGATTGGAATTAGGGCCTCAAGGTATTCACGTTTGCGCCGTGCATCCGGGTCTGATTAATAGCGATTTTTTAGAAAGAGCTCAATTTCGCGATCTAGACGAACCCGCAGTCGAATTGCGCCGCCAGCAAATGAGCAAAATGCTGAAATCTGAGTGGGCAACTCAGCCAGAAGATATTGCTAAAGCTATCTGGGATGCTGTGAAAAATCAGCGTGCAGAAGTTACCGTCGGCCCTGCTTTTTTGGCATCGGAAGCTTATCGTTTGTTCCCCGGTTTGATGCAGTGGGCAATGGAAAAGGGCAAGTTATAATCCTAAGTGGTAATGGATAATGGGTAATTGGTAAGATACCCAGGGTGCACCGGACAAATTATTAGTAACGCGCCTGAGTCCTAGGGGTCCCTTCACTTGAATATTATATACAACTAAAGAAAGAGAGTGTTAAACCCGGTCCGAACACTATAATGGCAAACAAACCAGGAAACACCACCATGCAAATCAAAGCACTGGCAGCTAAAAAAACAGGGGGATTGCTTGAAGAATACAAATTCGATGTCGAACCTCCCAAAGTACATGAATGTCTGATAAAAGTGTTAACTTGCGGCATCTTTCACTCAGACTTGCACATGATTGACAACGATTGGGGTCAATCAAAATATCCCCTCGTTCCGGGCCACGAAGTCATCGGAGAAGTGGCAGAAATAGGGCCGCAAGTGACTCATTTAAAAGTGGGCGATCGCGTTGGTGTCGGCTGGCAAAGGTCGTCTTGTTTGCAGTGTCGCGACTGCTTGCGCGGTAACGAAAATCTATGCGATGAAAATCAGGGATTAATTGTTACAGGCCCGGGAGGTTTTGCCGATTATTTGATGGTAGATTCCCGCTTTGCTTTTCCTATTCCCAAAGGCATGGATTCCAAAATAGCGGGGCCGCTGTTGTGCGGCGGAATTACGGTTTACGCTGGTTTGCGGAATGCGGGCATGAGTTCCGGGCAAGAAATTGGCATTCTCGGCATCGGCGGATTGGGACACATGGCGGTGCAATTTGCGAAAAAATTAGGCAACCGCGTTACAGTTTTTACTACTTCCCAAGATAAGGCAGAATTTGCACAGAAAATGGGGGCAGACGAAGCTATTGTAGTAGGAAAAGGCGAAATTCCTCAAGCCCCCAGCAGCAAATTAGATATTTTGTTGAGCACTGTTCCTGCGGCTTTAGATTGGGTTCCATACATTGATTTTCTCGATTCTGACGGTGCGCTTGCTTTTGTGGGAGTTCCCGACGCACCGTTGAGCATTCCCTTGTTTCCGTTGCTGACAAAGCGGCGCCGAATTATGGCTTCGCCGATCGGCGGTCGCGCTATGATTAATGAAATGCTGTCAATTGCAGAGAGGTTTGGGATTGAGCCGATTGTCGAAGTTTTTGCGATCGCACAAGCGAATGAAGCAATGCAGAAAGTCCGGGACAATCAAGTGCGCTATCGCGCAGTTTTGACGGTGAGTTAGATAATGGGTAATGGGTAAGGTGCGCCTAGCGCACCCTACTAGGGATATATAACCCACGAATTAAAGCAAAGAATTAGCATTAATAAAACGACCGTTTAAATCGGCTGGGGTCACGTTCAACACAGTACCCAACAAAGCATTCGTAAAACCGAACCTAATATTAGTAGCTTCCACGCGGCCATTGCCATCGGGATCGAGACTTCGCTGCGAGATGCCACCCTTAGCTAACAAACTCGTTCCCCCCGTTATAGTTGAAGGATCGATCAGCAGCAGTCTCGGATCGTTCAAGCTATAACTTACCTCTTCCAAGGAGATATTGCTGCTGGTAAATGGCACACTAATTCCAATCGAATCGCTAGACTTATCAAAATCCACAATTACCGCGTCAGGAACTTCAATTCCCACTACTCTGCTTCCCGCTTGATCGACTCTCAAAACAAATACATCGCTACCTGCGCCACCTTGGTAAATATCCACCTCTCTGTCGCCAATTAAAGTATCATTACCGTCACCGCCCACTAACAAATCAACACCTTGTCCTCCGCGCAGCAAATCATTTCCAGCACCCCCATTTAGGAAATCGCTATTTCTATCTCCTGTCAACAAATCCTCGCCAGTTTCTCCTAACACATCGTCATCATCTTTGCCACCGTAAATAGAATCACTGCCGACACCGCCTAACAGGCTGTCTTTACCATCGTTGCCAAAAATCCGTTCTGCATCTGACGATCCCGTGACAGTATCATTCCCCCCCAGCATCCAAAGTCCCCCAGGAAAACTAGCAAGTTGTCCTGGTGCAAGTGTAATATTTTCAGAAGAACTATCTCCTAACAAACGAGAGAAGTCTGAATTATCGGGTGTGAGTACCATATTTGTAAACTTTGTGCGATGTCAGCATGGATATTGTGCAATATTCTACAGTTTAGTAGGGTGCGCCCGAACACCGTTACTTTCTCACTCGCGATCGAGCAATAGTTGGCGAACCTTACTAGACAGCTCAATCGCTCCATCTTGGCACAAGCCTGATGGAAATACCTTAGATTAAAATAAAAGTTAAAATTTGAACCCATGCCAATTATCTTAGTCGAAGACTTGAGCAAAGTTTATCCGGTAGCAATTAAAGAAGCGGGACTTAAAGGAACATTGCGACACTTTTTTAGTCGCACTTACCGCAATGTCAAAGCAGTTGAGGGCGTTTCTTTCAGTATTGAACCGGGGGAAGTCGTGGGGTTTCTAGGTGCTAACGGTGCGGGCAAAACTACTACGCTGAAAATGCTGACGGGTTTGATTTATCCCTCTGCAGGTACGGTGAGTGTGTGCGATCGTACTCCTTTCCGTCGCGAAGCAGATTTTCTACAAAGAATCACCTTAGTCATGGGGCAGAAACAGCAGTTAATTTGGGATTTACCTGTGCTTGACTCTCTGCGAATCAATGCCGCCGTCTACGGCATTCCCGATACAGATTATCGGCGGCGAGTCGGAGAATTGACAGAAATGCTGTCACTAGAAGGCAAGTTAAATCAGGCAGTACGAAAGCTTTCTTTAGGCGAACGCATGAAAGCTGAATTGATGGCGGCGCTGCTGCATCAGCCGGAAGTATTATTTTTAGATGAACCGACTTTAGGTTTGGATATAAATGCACAGTTTAGCGTCAGGCAATTTCTGCGAGAATATAACGAGCGCTATCAAGCAACGGTGCTGCTGACGAGCCATTACATGGCGGACATTACTGCTTTGTGCAAGCGCGTTTTGTTAATCCATGAAGGGCAATTAGTTTATGATGGCAGTTTAGACGGATTGCTCGACAGGTTTGCACCTTATCGGGAAGTTCAGGTAAAATTAGCTAAACCGCTGGCAAAAGATAGTGCTTTTGCTTACGGGGAGGTAGAATCTATTGAGGGACAATCGGTGCGTTTTTTAGTAAAAAGGGAAGAGCTGACGGTGAGCGTGGCGAAGATTTTGGCGGAGTTAGAAGTGATAGATTTAACTGTGACTGACCCGCCAATTGAAGAGGTGATTGGTCGCGTTTTCCGCACGGGAAAAGTGTAATGTTTTTGGCTGAATTTATTCTGCATAACAGGCAAGATATCTGTTCCACTATAGTTTCAATATTTTGGGGAAGGCACATCAGGTTCGTTGCTAACACGGAAAACTTAAATTTAAAATTGATATGACAAGATCAATCAAAATTGCTAAAATTTTGTTATTTTCCTACTACGCTTATATGCTCGAATACCGGGCAGAATTGTTTTTGTGGGCCCTGTCGGGAGCTTTGCCATTTATCTTGATGGGTGTTTGGATGCAGGCGGCCGAGACTGGTCAATTTGGGCTGAATTCCCTCGACTTTGCCCGTTATTTTTTAGCCACTTTCATTGTCAGACAAGTAAATGTAGTTTGGGTAATTTGGGAGTTTGAAAAGGAAGTAGTGCAAGGCAAGCTATCTAATAGATTGTTGCAGCCTCTCGATCCCGTATGGCACCATTTCGTATCTCACGTTTCCGAAAGGTTTGCAAGGCTGCCCTTTGTATTCGGATTAGTGCTGCTATTTTTTGCACTTTACCCGCAGTCTTTTTGGCTGCCGAGTTTGGGCAGATTTTTGCTATTTTTCTTCGTTATCGTCTTGACTTTTTGTTTGCGTTTTCTGATACAGTATACTTTTGCGCTGTTTGCTTTTTGGCTGGAAAGGGCAAGTGCGATCGAGCAATTCTGGTCTTTAATTTACCTGTTTTTATCGGGAATTACCGCGCCGTTAGAAGTGTTTCCCGCACCCGTGCGCGAAGTAGTTTTGTGGACCCCTTTTCCTTATTTGATTCATTTTCCCGCTTCAATATTGATCGGATTGCCCGTAGATGTAGGCCGCAGTTTGTTGGTAATGTTGGGTTGGAGCGCGGTGTTTTTTGTGTGGAATCGCTGGCTTTGGCGACAGGGCTTGAAGCAGTATTCCAGCATGGGAGCTTAAATAATAATTAAAAATTAGAAAAATGTAAGGTGCGTCACAGTAAAAATGTTAATCGTTTTGTCAAAAACACTTAGCTGACGCACCATTCTTAACTGTGAAGAAAATCCAAAATCTAAAATCTAAAATCCACTGACGCGCCTACTTAAGTCGATCGCACACATCATGCAAAAATGCAATCGAAAGTATTCGACAATTGCATAAACACCCATTTTTTGTATATATAAGTACAAAAGTTTATAATAAAGTCTTATATTAATAAACCCAACGACTGATAAACGGGATAAAAGAGATTCTAATGACAGCCAAAAAAAACCTCGTTGTAATCGGCAATGGCATGGTAGGTCACAAGTTCCTAGAGTTAATGGTCAGCTCGGATGCTGCCAAACACTGGAATTTAATTACTTTTTGTGAAGAACCGCGTGTTGCTTACGATCGCGTCAACCTCAGCGGATTTTTCTCTGGCAAAACAGCGGGAGATTTATCTTTAGTTGCACCGGGATTTTACCAAGAAAACGGCATCCAAATTTACATCGGCGACAAAGCAGTCGCCATTAACCGAGAACAAAAAACAGTCTCTTCAGCCAACGGTTTAGAAGTTCCCTACGACAAAATTGTTCTCGCAAGCGGTTCCTATCCATTTGTGCCATCAATTAAAGGCAAAGACACTACAGGGACTTTTGTTTACCGGACAATTGACGACCTGGAAGCGATGTCAGATTACGCTAAAAATTGCCAAACAGGTGTAGTTATTGGCGGCGGGTTGTTAGGTCTAGAATGTGCTAACGCGCTGCAAAATATGGGTCTAAAAACTCATGTTGTTGAGTTTGCATCGCGGCTGATGCCCGTGCAAGTTGACGAGATGGGCGGTGCAATTCTCCGCAGCAAAATAGAAGAGTTGGGGGTTTCGGTTCACACCAGCAAATCTACAACAGAAATTGTTAGTAAAGATGGCAAAGTTACTAAAATGCTGTTTGCTGACGGTGCGGAATTGGCAACAGATATGATTGTCTTTTCTGCTGGGATTCGCCCCCGCGACGAAATTGCCAAAAATTGCGGTATAGAAGTAGGAGAACGCGGTGGCATAATCATAAATGATAGTTGCCAAACCTCCGATCCTGACATTTATGCGATCGGAGAATGCGCGCTGTATCAAAATCGCATTTACGGCTTAGTTGCGCCTGGGTATACAATGGCAAGCGTAGCAGCAGATATTTTGAGTCGTGCAGCCGATGGCCGGCAGGATGCCCCCGCTACAAGCACTTTTACAGGTGCGGATATGTCCACTAAACTTAAACTATTGGGGGTGGATGTCGCTAGTTTTGGAGATCCTTTTCCCAAGTCGGCCGATACTAAAGAAATTGTTGTCGCTGACACCTTCCAAGGCATTTACAAAAAATTAGTTTTAAATCAAGACGGCAGCCGAATTTTAGGCGGAATTCTCGTCGGAGATGCTTCGGCTTACGGCACTTTGCTCCAATTCATGCAAAATGAAATTGCTCTGCCACCGCATCCCGAAGATTTGTTAATGCCACCGCGAGAAGGGGGAGCATCAGCGGGTTTTGGAGTAGACAGTTTGCCGGATTCTGCTCAAATTTGTTCTTGCAATAATGTTACCAAAGGTCAGATTTGTGCAGCGATTCGCGATCGCAATTTAACCGATGTTGCCAGCGTCAAGAAATGCACTCAAGCTGGTACTGGCTGCGGCGGCTGCGTGCCTTTGGTGACGGATATCTTTAAGTCTGAGATGAAAAAAGCTGGGTTTGCAGTCAAAAATAATCTCTGCGAACATTTTGAATATTCTCGTCAAGAATTGTACCATTTAGTGCGTTCTCAAGAGATTAAAACCTTTGAGGAGTTGATTGAAAGACATGGCAAAGGTAAGGGATGCGAAATTTGCAAGCCTGCTGTTGGTTCCATGCTGGCTTCTACTTGGAATGACCACATTTTAGAGAAGTCTCACGTCGGTTTGCAAGATACAAACGATTACTTTTTGGCAAACATTCAGCGCGACGGTACTTATTCGGTGGTGCCGCGAATACCGGGGGGAGAAATCACTCCTGATAAGTTGATTGTTTTGGGTGAAGTTGCCAGGGATTTTGGGCTTTATACTAAGATTACTGGCGGGCAACGGATTGATTTGTTTGGAGCTCGCGTGGATCAATTGCCGCATATTTGGCGTCGGTTGATTGATGCGGGATTTGAGTCGGGACACGCTTACGGTAAGGCTCTGCGTACTGTAAAATCTTGTGTTGGTAGCACTTGGTGCCGCTTTGGCGTGCAGGATTCAACGAGTTTGGCGATCGAGGTTGAATTGCGGTATCGTGGTTTGCGATCGCCCCACAAGCTCAAATCTGCTGTCTCTGGTTGCACTCGCGAATGCGCGGAAGCTCAAAGCAAGGATTTTGGGATCATTGCTACGGAAAACGGCTGGAATTTGTACGTGTGTGGCAACGGCGGCATTAAGCCACAACACGCGGTTTTACTGGCGACGGATATCGATAAGGAAACTTTGATTAAGTATATTGATCGATTCTTGGTTTTCTACATCCGCACTGCCGACAGATTGGAACGCACTGCTACTTGGTTGAACAAGCTTGAGGGCGGAATTGAATACTTGAAGCAGGTAATAATTGAGGATTCTCTGGGCATTTGTGCTGAATTAGAAGCGCAGATGGAACATTTAGTGAATACTTACCAATGTGAGTGGAAAACGACGATTGAAAACCCACAAAAAGTGCAGCGGTTTCAGCATTTTGTGAATTCCGCTTTGCCGGATCCGAGTATTGTTCGTGTTGCGGAACGGGGACAAACGCGGCCAGCTAACGAACATGAAAAGGCTCTGGCTGGAGTTTCGGAATAACCCCTCCCCAGCCCTCCCCTTGCTAAGGGGAGGGAGCAAGATTTTATCTTTCAGGCTGTGCCTGGGAATGAATTCCCGGAGGCTAGGCCTGGAAACCTACATTCCGAGGTCTAGGTAAGGAACGAGATTGAAGTAAACTAACAGGAAAAGAAGATGGTTCAATCATTACAAGTTTCGGATACTGTGACTACTTGGGTAGATGTGTGTTCTCTGGATGCGATCGCCCCTTATACGGGAGTTTGCGCTTTAGTTAAAGGCGAACAAGTGGCGATTTTTCGAGTTGGAAACGGAGATGAAGTTTATGCGCTTAGCAATTACGACCCGTTTAGCAAAGCTTTTGTTTTGTCGCGGGGAATTGTGGGCGATCGGAACGGCACTCTCAAAGTTGCTTCTCCCATTTACAAACAAAACTTTAGTCTGACTACCGGGCAATGTCTCGATGATGAAACGGTAAAAATTTCGACTTTTGCGGTTCGGGTTGCAGCCGATCGCGTCCAAGTAGCTATTAGCTAGATTCAGCGGCTTAATTGTTCGAGCCCCATCCGCCAACACCTAACATTTCTATGGGTGGTGGCGGATTTTGCATTGGGACGCGACCCCGTAGTTGTGGTATAAAATGGAGTTGATCAGCGACCTACTCCAGGAAGGCTCACCAAACTCTAAACTAATACTGGATATGGTTTCGGATTTTGAATGCAAACAAACTTCACGGGCAGGGTATCGGTATGTTGTTAAAAAAACTTGTTTCCGAAAATAATCCCCAGACTGTAGCAGAGTTAATCCATGCCCAACTCAAAATCGGTCAACTGACTTGGGGCGAACTCAAGGCACAAGTTTTCGGCCAGCACTGGCGGGACGAATCTTTGCACGAAGTCCTCAGAGAAATTTCAGCCAAGCTCAACAAAGAAACAGCAAGCGAAATTATAGAATATCTCACCGAGCAAAACGGTCAACAAGAAAAATTTATTAATTTATTTTTAGCAGCGCAATGCCTGTTAAAAAATAAAAATGATGTTAATAAAAAAACCGAAAAAAAACTGTTAAACGCTTTAAAAAAGTTATCGCAATACGGGACGGGTTTCCTGATTCTTTATCAAAGCGCTCAAGAATTGCAGGAAACTTATCAAATTCGCAATCGATCGATCGCGGCGATCGCCCAAACTTGGAAAAACGACCCGCAAACCCTGCCCTGGCTGAAAATACTCGCTCACTCCAGCGACTGTGGCGAAGTCCGGGCTACAGCAGTCGAAGCAATAGCCCGTGGTTGGCCAGAGCAGCCAGAAATTTACCTGATGCTCAAAAACCTCGCCAAATCCGATCAAAGCTGGGCAGTGCGATCGACCTGTGTCCGAGAAATCGCTTGTGGTTGGCCTGACACGAACGATACCTTGCTGCTGATGGCTGCCCTGGCTCAGTTCGATCAAAGTCCCGCAGTCCGCACCACAGCACTCGAACAGTTAGCCTCTAATTGGCCCGATCGCACAGATACCTTGCTGCTGCTGAGAAACGCCGCGGAATCCGACGAAAATTTGGGAGTGCGAGTCGCAGCGTGGCAAGAAATAGCCAGAGGTTGGCACAGCCTTTTAGGCACGGCCTCCCTGCTCAAAAACCTTGCCCAGACAGGAAGTTCTATCCTGCGAACCGTAGCGGTGCGGGAGTTGGCAGCGGGCTGGCCCGCCGCAGCCGACGTTTGCCTGCTGCTGAAAACCCTAGCCGAATCCGACAGCAGCAAAGAAGTGCGGACAGCAGCCTTAGAAGAATTGGCCTCGCACTGGCCCGGCGAGCCAGACATTTACCCACTGCTGAAAACTAAAGCCGAGTCCGACGCGAGTTCGAGCGTCCGGCGCTCAGCAGTGCAAGCAATTGCCTCTGGCTGGCCCGGGAACCCCGAAACTCTGACTTTTTTGAAAAATATAGCATTGGGCGATCGCGACGCCGACCTGCGAGAAATAGCCCTACAACAGATAGCTGCAGGTTGGCCAGACCACCCAGAAACCCTGCCCCTGCTGCAAAAAATAGCTGATTCCGAAGATTACTGGACTGTGCGACAAGTAGTAGTGGA
>NZ_JAUBQR010000107.1:0-21549 GCF_036701385.1 Microcoleus sp. Pol12B4
CGCACCCTTTGACATTTCAACAAATTTGGTTTACACTTAGCCGGTTGCGATCGCCAATGGTAAGATCGGCTCAAGCTAAATATTTTTTTAAGGCGCACAGGCGCAAAGTAATTTCATGGTATACTCTGGAACTGTTTGCTGGCTTCGCTCCACTGCCCGGATTACGATCGGGGCGATCGCAGCTTTTACCCTGTTGCAACCGCTCCCAGTCCAAGCACAACAACCTTCTGGGCCAGAGAACCAACCGCAAGTCGAACCTGCCGACGACCCCACAGACCCCAACAATCTTCGCCCTCTGACGCAAGACAGCAGTCTGCTGAGCGTACCAGGAGGCCAGCGTTTGATGACAGAAGCCAGCAGTGCTATTTCCTCTCAGAATTACGCACTGGCTACTCAAAAACTCCAAGAATCCCGCCAAATTTTCAATCAACTGTCCAACTTCTACCAACAACTGGGTAGCAGCTTTGCCGGAATTGACATCCGCTTGGCGGAAAGCCACCGCACCAAAGCTGTAGAAACGGCCCAAATGCGCGACGAAGCTACCTACCGACTGGCGTTGGTACACCGGGCACAAAATAAGCCCGAACTGGCTGTGCCCCTGCTGATTCAGATTATTCGATCGCAGCAGCCAACTCGCGACTTGGGCAAGAAAGCTTATCAGCAGTTACTGGAATTGGGTTTTGTGGATTCGCCCTTTCCCCGGCCTGCCAGCAGTCAACCGAGCTCATCGACAAAATAGTTTCACTAAAATCTAAATTACAGCCGTTTATCAGAGAAACCAATGGTTACACCGTCTCAAGTAGCAGAAATGATTAAGGCAGGGTTGCCCGACGCTAAAATACAAGTTGACGATTTGACCGGTGGTGGTGACCACTACCAGGCGAGAGTCGTCTCTGCAGCCTTTGAAGGAAAAAGCCGAGTACAGCAGCACCAACTGGTGTACGGCGCTCTCAAACAGGCAATGGCTAGTGAAGCCATCCACGCTTTGGGCTTGGAAACCTTAACTCCCGCAGAATGGGAAGCGAAAAGTCAAGTTGCTTAATTGTTGACTTGCAAGTAGATATCACAAGTTTGTGCTGGTGTCAATAGTTGCTTGAAATACAACTGCTCCGCTTACGCACAAAAACCACAAAAACCGGGCTTTTTAACCGGAATCTATGGCTGTAACGAAAGATTGTCCTAAAAAACCCGGTTTCTGCGTCAGTCAACGTTTAAAAATTTTCAAACAATATTAGGAGCTACCATGACTACAGCAGCACATGAAAGAATTGACGAGTTGGTAAAGCAAAACAAAATCATGGTGTTTATGAAGGGCAATAAGTTAATGCCCCAGTGTGGTTTTTCTAATACTGTGGTGCAAATTCTCAATACTTTGGGAGTGCCTTACGAAACTGTTGATGTTTTGGCAGACCAGGAAATTCGTCAAGGCGTTAAAGAGTATTCCAACTGGCCGACAATTCCTCAAGTTTATATCAACGGTGAGTTTATTGGTGGCTCGGATATTATGATCGAGATGTATCAAAAGGGCGAATTGCAAGAAGTTGTAGAAGTGGCTTTGGCTTCTTAAATTAGACAGAAAAAACATTTCCCCGACTTCTTAAAGAAGTCGGGGAAATAACAGCAATCGCGTTTTACTTTGAATTAAGTTGATTTACTTAATTATTCGTTACCAGGCAAAGCCTGGGAACGCAATGCGGTCGGCTCGACATGCAATTTTTCGGCTCCGAAAGCGAGGTCGAGCCTCTGGACATGGGCTCCCACGCCGAGCCAGGGAACCCGTTAAAATTCCCAATTCCCAATTCCCACATCCCAAATCATCAAGGGTTTATCAAACCGAATTTGCTATTTAATAGTAGTCTGCTTCAGTTTGGGTCTGTGGCATTGCAAAATTGGAGGGGTCGTGAATGTAACGCGCTGCTTCTTCCTCTAGTCTGTGAATCAGATACGGTTCCAAACTGTTGGAATGCCGCAGGGCTGCTAAATAGCCGTCTAAGTAAAGCCGCAGGTCATCAAAGCGATAACCTCTATTCCACATTTCGACGAGGGCGTCGGTGAGTTTTTGGTAGTGCCGGATTGTTTGGGTGTCTTGTAGCATAGTGTGAGTTTGAAATCCTTTGTGGTTTGTATAATGACGGCGGGATTTAGGAATGACCTCGATTGATGCTGAGTGGCTCAGCTTGAGGCTATTTCTAAATAAAAGTTTTTACCCTGCTCAACAGGCTACCCTCCATAAAAAATTTCACTCGTTGCAATGCAGTTGCTCGACTTTGTGCGCGCACCTAGATAATTCGCTGTGCGTTTAATAGAGTCGGGATATTGCTGAATTTGGCGGTCTAAGTGGCTGAGTGTTCCGGCTACCGAGCGAACGGTTGGAGGAATTCTAGTTTCACTTGCGCGATTTGTCAACCTCCTGGGAGTGGGGGCTGGGTCGGGGGGATCGCTTTTGGCAGGCGGTTGGGGCATGGGATCGATCGGCTTTACACTGTCTTATTTTCATTGTAAGCTTACCGCCAGAATGATTTAACCTTTCTGCAGGCTGACCCTCCGAAATTAACCCAATATTTAAAATTCCTACCCTGGGTGTGTCCGCTGCTTTAAACGTAGCTCATGCTTGAGTAGCGATGGTTACAAAAGCTTGACAAAAGCTCTGTTAACCTTGTAGCAATTAGTGATATGGGAAGCTCGCCTCTGTGGAATCTGCAAGTATTTCAATTGTTGAAGGGAATCCGCACCTGCGATCGCTCTTGGGCTGGCATCTACAGCAAGTCGGTCACTGGGTGCACCAGTCAGCGGATATCAGTCACGCTAGGGAAATATTTTTCAGCCGCCAGCCAACCCTAGTAATTCTGGATGCCCAATTGCCGGATGGGGACGGTTTGGAATTTTGCCACTGGCTGCAACAGCAGCAGCAGTCGCTGATCTTGATGCTGTCGGCGCGGAATTCGGAATCGGATATTGTTGAAGGTTTGAAGGCGGGGGCAGACGATTACCTGACTAAACCCTTTGGGATGCAAGAGTTTATGGCCAGGGTGGAAGCTCTGATGCGCCGCAACCGCACGATGATACCGCCGGCGACGCTGGAGTGCGGGCTGCTGAAAATTGATTTGGTGCAGCGCCGAGTGAGGTTGTACGACGAACATATTGAGCTGACTCCCCAGGAATTTAGCCTGCTGTACGTGCTAGCTCAAGCTGGAGGAGTGCCGCTGTCACGATCGGATTTGCTGCGGAGGGCTTGGCCTGATGCTATTGATAACCCCCGGACGATCGACACTCACGTACTCTCTCTGCGTAAAAAAATCGAAATCGACCCGCGACAGCCGAGCCTGATTCAAACTGTACGGAATGTCGGCTACCGACTGAATCTGGAGTTGTTGAATAATGCCAATCAACCGCATTCCCCAGTGCCAAGGGCGGTGCTTTCTTAGACTACGATCGGGCTATAAGTCGGATTTTATTTGGGGAATTGATTGGCGATCGCATCGGTTTTAGCCGCCATAATAAAATCATTCCGGTGCAGTCCAGAAATCGCGTGAGTCCACCAAGTAACGGTAACTTTTCCCCACTCGGTTAACAGTGCGGGGTGATGTACTTCTGTTTCTGCTGCTTCGCCGACGCTGTTTGTAAAGGCGATCGCACTTTTGAAATCCGGGAATTCGTAGGTGCGTTCTATTTGGGGAATGCCATTTTTTTCGAGGAAATTCCAGTCGGGAATTTGAGGTTTTAGCTGGACAATTTCGTAAGCTGTGAGGCGGGGAGAGTTGGGGCGGCAGGCGGCACAGCGTTCTTTTGCTAAAGGTTCCATAAATTGCTTGTTAGCGAGAAGATGCTCAAAGATATTATAGACATTTTCTAATCGCAGCAAGTAGCGGGGCGCAACGTAACTAGCAAAAGAGGCAGAGGCGATCGCTGTTTCGCTCAGAATTTCTAACACCGATTTCATGTTATTATAATATGCTAATCTGATTTTGAGTAGTGAGTTTACTACACTAAAAGTTTGTTTGTAAAGGTTCAATTCACCATCGGGCGATCGTCCTTTTTTACCTATACTAATTAAAAGAGCGATCGCACTTTCGAGTTAACATCATGAGTGAATTTTCTTGTGGGGTGTCCCCCCCGCCCTTCAGCAACAGGCTTTCGGGCTTGTTCCACAAATAATGAATTTTCTTGTCGGTTAGCAACAGGCTTTCCGGCTTGTTCTACAAATAATAAATTTTCTTGTGGGGTGTCCCGCCCGAACAGGCTTTCTGGGCTGTTCCACATTAGATGCACCACAGTTTAGTCACTTTCTTCTTCAACTTTTTCTACATCAATCGCCGCTTTCTTGAAAGGACAATCATTACAAGAATAGAGTTTCGATACTTCCTCGCTGTTTAAAATTTGTTCGAGAGGGCAACGCGACACTTCCTGTTGATTTTTGTCAAAGCAGAGGTGGAAACCTACTAACCCAAAAGTCAACACTATCCCCGCCGAAGAATTGATGGCACCGACTACAGTACCGACAATCGCCTCTCCAATCATCCATTTATGCTGTTTTGATAATCCCATAAACCATTTCCAACTCAACTAATTTGAGTGTGGAATTTCGGGATACCCGAAGGCAAAGAATGGCTGGAACTGTGCTAGAATCGGCATTAGGGATATTCGGGACAGTCATTCGGTATCGGGATTCCCGAAACTTTCCCGAAACTTTTTTTAGCAATTTACTTTCCGAAGCTATGCCCAACCAGGGAAAAGGCGAAAAG
The DNA here is from genome assembly GCF_036701385.1 of Microcoleus sp. Pol12B4. NCBI lineage: Bacteria > Bacillati > Cyanobacteriota > Cyanophyceae > Oscillatoriales > Microcoleaceae > Microcoleus > Microcoleus sp. Pol12B4. The sequence continues at coordinate 4,743 of NZ_JAUBQR010000107.1, forward strand.
TCTCGGCAGCGAGTGATTGATTTGGTGGAGGCGCTGCTAGATTATGCGTTGGACAATACAAGTCGCATTACTCATCTACAGGTTAGTTGGAAAAATAAGAGCACTGACTTAACAGTCTCGGCGACACTGGAAGCCCTGCGCCACCTGCTGAAAGATAAAGGCAGCTTTAAACCAACTGAGACAACATCTGACTTGCAAGTTAGAAAGTACATCGGCGAGGTACTGACTGATTATCTCGGAAAAAAGCTGAAAATTCTCAAGGATAACCGCCCGGAGACGGCAAGGCGGGGTTGTAGCGATTGGAATTTTACTTTGAAGCTGTGGAGTAGAGACAAAACAGAGAATTTGCAAAAGTTGGCAGAAGTGTGGGGCGTTAATGGCGAACCCGGTATCAGCAGTCAGATTAACAGCGGACAAAATACTGACGGCAAAAGCGAGAATGATGATGTGCCGGCAGATGCCCCTCCCGACAAAGCAATCAGGGTGGCTTTCTCTCAACTACCAGACTCTATTCCTGTGTGGAAAGGGCGGGATGAATTGGTGGAAAATTTAACTGCAAAATTAGTACAGATGCTGCCCGATGGAACTTCGCCACCGAAAGTATTGGCGATAATCGGGCAAGGCGGTATGGGCAAAACGAGTTTGGCTGTCAAACTTGCAGAAGCATTGGGAGTGAATTGGCAGAAGTCTGTTTCTCAAAAGGCGGAAAGTTTGCCCAGTGGCGATTATGAGTGCGCGATGTATTTCGAGGCAAAGGAGAGAACGAGTTTTGATGATGTGGCTGAATTTCTGTTAAGTGAAGGTTTGGGGATTCAGGCGGCGGAAGTGTTGAAAACTGCCGATGAAAAGATAGCGAAAATTATGGCTGGCTTGCAACAAACTCGCTGTCTTTTGGTACTCGACAACCTGGAATCTATTTTGCATCCTGCTGTTGAGGCGGGAAATCCAGACTGTTTGGCTGCGGCGCAGGTACATCGAGCAATTTCACCGGATTGGGGTAAATTGCTGAATGCTTTGGTTTATCAGCAGCACCAATCGCAAACGATTTTAACCAGCCGGGAAGTGCCTGCGGATTTGGCACATACCCGCTATCCGGGGTTAGCACCGGATTCGGAATTGGTGCATATAGAAGTGTTGCAAGGTGTGGATTTAGCGGCGGGTGTCGAGATTTTGCAGCAGCGAAAGTTGACTGATACATTAGCTGATTTGCAGTGGATATCTCAGCGGGTTGAAGGTCATGTTTTTTTATTAACTCAATTGGCGGCTCTGGGCAAGGGAAAACCGGGGTATCTGCGGAAGCATCCCGAATTGGTAACGAAGAATGCAGAACCGATGTTGCGAGAACAACTAGCAAGGCAAAGTGAAGTGGCCAGAGATTTACTGCGTCGGATGTGTGTTTTGCGAGTGCCGATAGATGTCAGGGGTTTAACTTTTTTGCGACTGTATACGGATGATGTTGAAAAAGATCCCCGCTTTGAATTAGCAGCAGAATTAGGAGCACCTGCAGAATTTACAGACGCAGAAATTAACGAGACAGAATCAATTTTACAGCGATTAGTCGGTGCGAGTTTGGTGCAGAGTCGCTATGACGAGGAGAAATGTGAGGATTTTTATGATTTGCACCGGGTGATTGAGGAGTTTTTGCAAGGGGAATATAGAGATGAACTGCCAAAGCTGCTGGAAAGTGTTTATAAGTTTTACTGCACTGGTAAAAAGGTGAACAATCCTCAAAGCTTAGCAGATTTACAAGCTGTTCTTGAAGCTCAACATTTTGCCTTTAGGTTGGGCAACTATCCCGAAGCTTACTACTTAATCCCACGTGAATACTTAAGAAGGTGGGGATACGGGAATTTATCAAAAGAATTGTCCGAGCAAATATTACCTTATGTTGAAGGCGATCGACGTTCCTATTGTTTGAGAGAATTAGGTGCAATTCATCGGAATTTTGGGAATTGGGATGAAGCAGAAAGGTGTTTCCAGCAGGCTTTAGCGATCGCACGAAAAGAAAATAATCAGAGTGACATTGCTACTTCATTAGGGATGTTGGGAGATATCGAGCGAATTCGCGGTAATTGGGATGAAGCTGAGATACTCTACCGGCAATGTTTGGAAATGATGACAGAATTGGGCGATCAATCGCGCATGGCATATTCTTGGGGAATGTTGGGAAATATCGAGAAAAAGCGCGGCAAGTGGGATGAAGCTGAGATACTCTTCCGGCAAAGTTTGGAAATGATGACAGAATTGGGAGATCGATCGGGCATGGCATATTCTTGGGGAGTGTTGGGAGATATCGAGAAAAAGCGCGGTAATTGGGATGAAGCTGAGATACTCTACCGACAAAATTTGGAAATGATGACAGAATTGGGCGATCGATCGGGCATGGCATATTCTTGGGGAGGGTTGGGAGATATCGAGAAAAAGCGCGGCAAGTGGGATGAAGCTGAGATACTCTTCCGGCAATGTTTGGAAATGATGACAGAATTGGGCGATCGCCAAGGCATGGCAACTTTGATCGGCTGTCTCGGAGAAAATGAGCTCGGTAGAGGCAATCTAGATACAGCAGAACAACTGTTAACAGAAGCTTTAGGAAAAATGCAAATACAGGGGATGACTTGGCATATTGCCGAAACTAACTACGATTTAGCGCGACTTGAGCGAAAGCGCGGCAACACAGAAGTTGCTCAACAACATTACGATACAGCACATCAAATTTTTCAACAATTGGGAGCGGCTAAGGATTTGGAGAACATCGATCGAGAATGGCACAGCACCGATTAGAACAGGGACATCGGATTGAAGGAGGCGATCTTTGCTAACAACAAACACGTCAAACATTCAGTCCGGCAGGAGTTAAAACCCCTGGCGGACTTCGGGAGAAAGAAACAACCCTGGGGGGCGAGGGGGAATCTGGTGCTTAGGCAATATCAACCGATCAGCTTTTTAATCAAATCCAATTTACCTAGATAGGGAGCGTACCGCCATTTTAAGTCAAGTAAAAATGACTTTTGCAGCACGCTTTTTTGATGCGAAAAAGTGTCAAAAGTTGCTTTGCCGTGATAGGTGCCGATGCCGCTATCGCCAACTCCGCCAAAAGGTAAATAGCTTAGTCCGCCTTGCATAACCGTGTCGTTTATGCAAACTCCGCCGGAAGAAGTTTCCCGCAAAACTCGCTCTTGTTTCTCTTTATCCTTCGAGAACAAATACAAAGCTAGGGGTTTGGGACGGGCGTTGATTTGGGCGATCGCCTCCCCGAAATCATCATACTCCAACACTGGCAAAATCGGTCCGAAAATCTCATCCTGCATCACAGGCGAATCCCAGGAAACCTTGTCGAGAACCGTCGGTGCAATATATTTATCTTCGGGGTTTGTTTGACCGCCGGCGACAATTTCTCCGTCTTTCATTAACTCTGCCAAACGTCCTAAATGATGCTGATTGATAATTCGGGAATAGTCGGGACTTTTCTGCGGCTCGTCGCCGTAAAATTCGTGAATTGCTGTTTTAATTGCCTGGATCAAATCTGGTTTAACTTTTTTATGAACTAACAGGTAATCGGGAGCGATACAAGTTTGACCAGCATTGATAAATTTGCCCCAGGCAATGCGTTTAGCAGTGTATTCAAGTTGAATATCTGAGTCTACAATGCAAGGACTTTTGCCGCCTAATTCTAATGTGACAGGTGTCAGGTGTTTGGCGGCGGCTTGCATCACTATTTTACCGACTTTTGTGCCTCCGGTAAAGAAGATGTGGTCGAATTTTTCCGCTAATAATTGTTGACTGGTTTCGACTCCTCCTTCGACGGCGGCTACATAAGCGGGATCGAAGGTTTTGGTAATCAAGTCGGCGACAACTGCCGACGTGTGCGAGGCGACTTCTGAAGGTTTGAGGATGGCGCAGTTGCCTGCGGCGATCGCCCCGATCAAGGGTGATATCATTAGCTGAAATGGATAATTCCAAGGCCCGATGATTAAAACTACGCCCAAAGGTTCTGGGTAAATGCGGGCCGATGCTGGAAATTGCTCAATCGATGTACGCACTTTTTTCGGCTTTACCCACGATTTAACGTTTTTGATGGCATAATTAATGTCTGCGATCGTAGCAAGTTCAAAATAAGCCTCGTACTCCGGCTTGTTCAAATCAGCGTTGACAGCATCCACAATCCGTGATTGATTGGAAGCGATCGCACTTTTGAGATTCTTGAGTTGTTCGATCCGAAAATCCACATCCTTAGTTTTCCCAGTCGCAAAAAATTGCCGCTGCCGCTGGATAATATCGCTGACTCTGATTACCATATTTAGTCCTCCATGTCTATCAATAAATGTTACAACAGGAAAACGGAACTTGGGTAAAGTGCGATCGGTGTTATATGCCCAACTTCTTCAGTAAGTCGTGGATCTTGGCTTTACAAATCCTTGAGAAATGCTATAAATTAGAAGCTAATAATTGTGGAACTGACAACGGAGTTCGCTTATGAAAATATCTAAGAACGATTTTTTTTTCTATTCCTGCTGGCTGCTTTGTTTGTTTGCAGTAGCAGGATGTACCTCTAAGCCCCAAAAGCAAGTTGTCATCTGCTCGAAAGACTTTACCGAACAAGCCATTCTCGCAGAAATTTTAGCACAGCACATCGAAGCTAAAACAGATATCAAAGTAGAACAAGAACAGAATCTCGGAGGTTCGCTTTGCCATCAATCCCTAACAGCAGGTAAAATCGATTTGTACGTCGAATACACGGGGACTGCTTACGCCAACCTGCTCAAACAGAAACCGATTTCTGACCCCAAAAAAGTCCTCGATTACCTCAAACAAGAATATCCCAAACAGTTTAAAGCAGAATGGACCCAACCGCTGGGATTTAATAACAGTTTTGCGATTATTGTGCGGGGAGACGACGCCAAAAAACTCAATTTACAAACTCTCTCGCAACTTGGGAAAGCTGCACCTAACCTCCGGGCTGGTTTCGGCCCAGAATTTAACGAGAGAGAAGATGGATTTCCCGGATTGGCTAAAACTTACGGGATTAAGTTTCGAGAAGAACCGAAGGAGTTGCTGTTAGGATTGCTTTATCAAGCCCTGCAACAAAAAGAAGTAGATGTGATTGCTGGTAATACGACGGACGGTTTGATTCAAAGTTTAGGTTTAGTAGTTCTCAAAGATGACAAGAACTATTTCCCGCCCTACGAAGCAGTTCCGGTGGTGCGATCGCAAATTTTGGAACAATACCCGGAATTGCGTTCAGTCCTCGCAGAATTGGGCGGCAAAATCTCCGAGGAAGATATGCGGAAACTCAACTATCAAGTTGATAAACAACAGCAGGAAGCCGGACAAGTGGCGCGGGAGTTTTTGCAGCAAAAGTTGGGCGTGTCAAAGCCAGTCGCTCCGACGAAATAAAGGGTTGGAATTTTAGTATATTCCCACGTCAACTTAATTTGCCAAGCTGCAAAACAGAAGCTTTTATGGGAACAATTTGGGACTGGGCAACTTCAACTTTAATTGCTTCGACATTGAAACCCTCTAAGCTATAACTGTCTTATTGATTTTCCGGCATCGGGTACTTCTCAACAATAGTGCCTGTAACACCTTTTTTTAAATTGTATTTGGGGATGTTTTCGCGCAATGCTACCTGTGAAAACAGTGGAAATCTCATTGCGACTTAGACCATTTTAGATTTTAGATTAAAGAATTAGGAACAGAGGATAAGGTGCGCGGGGCGCACCCTACAATACAGTTAGGCTATCTTCTTAAGTCCCTTCACTCAGCCTCCGCAAATTCAAAATATCGCTCATCTTTTTAATTTGCATACAAGTGCGCTCGAACTGTTGTTTATCCTGGATATCCATGCACAAGTCAATTAATGCGGGCAATCCGGGATAGGTTTTGACTTGAGCGCTGCGGACGTTTACTTGGTTGTCCTTCAAATGCGATAAAACATCATTGAGAACTCCCACTCGATCGAGGGCTTCAATTTGAATGTTAACCGGATAAGTGTTGGGTCGAGATTCATTGCGGTTGCTGGAATTCCAACTCACAGGAACCAAGCGATCGCCCGGTACGCTCTCAACATTTGAACACCCTTGCCGGTGAATCGAAATTCCGCGAGTGCGAGTCACAACTCCAATAATTGCTTCCCCGGGAATCGGACAACAACAGCCGGATAAATGGTACAGCAATCCCTCTACACCTGCGATCGGCGATTTGCTCGGAGACGAACTCGGTACTGGTTTCGGTGTCGTCGATGCAGGTATTAGCTGGGGCAATTCCTGTCCTCCTCCGGGAGCAGCTTCAATTTTTTGCTGCACTTTTACTAAATCTCGCAGTCGATTTACTACGAGATTTAGAGTCACTTCGCCATAGCCCAAACCCGCGATTAAATCTTCAACGCTGTGGTAGTTGCAGCGCTGAGCCACAGACTGCATGGGTTCAGATTTCAGCAAAGATTCCAAGCCGTTTTTACCTAATTCTTTTTCCAGCAATTCGCGCCCGCGAGCGAGATTTTCATCTCGGTGCGATCGCTTCAACCACTGACGAATTCGGTTTTTTGCTCCGTTTGTCTTGACAAAATTCAGCCAGTCGGAACTCGGATGACCATTTTTTTGGGTCAAGATTTCTACAATATCGCCGTTCTTTAAAACCTTGTCTAGTGTTACCATTCGCCCGTTGACTCTGGCACCGGTGCAGCGATTGCCAATTTCTGTGTGAATGCGGTAAGCAAAATCTACGGGAGTTGACCCGCTATTGAGAGCAATCACGTCTCCGTTAGGAGTAAAAACGTAAATATCTTCGTCGAATAAGTTGTCCTTAATGCTTTGTAAATATTCGCGATCGTCTTTGAGGTCGCTTTGCCATTCTAGGAGTTGTCGCAGCCAAGTAAATTTTTCGTCGTCGCCGGTGACTGTTGTGTTAGAACCGCCAGTTTCTTTGTATTTCCAGTGGGCGGCAATGCCGTATTCTGCAATGTGGTGCATTGCTACGGTACGAATTTGCACTTCGATGGGGCGGCCACTGGTTCCGATTACTCCGGTGTGTAAAGATTGATAGCGATTCGCTTTTGGTAAACCGATATAATCTTTAAAGCGGCCGGGAATCGGGCGGAAAGAATCGTGGACGATCGCCAAAGCCCGATAACAGTCATCATTAGTTTCTACTATGATCCGCACCGCCGCAATATCGTACACTTGCTTAAACCCTTTTTGGCGGCGCTGCATCTTCCCGTAAATCCCGTACAAATGTTTGGGACGGCCGCTAACTTCATAGCATTTAATACCTAAATTGTCAAGCCTTTCTCGCAAACTATCTGTGACTTCTGCGAGTTGAGTTTCTCGATCTGCCCGCTTCTCGGCCACCAATTCCTGAATTTCGCGGTAAGCTTCGGGTTCCAGGTATTTAAACGCTAAATCTTCCAATTCCCACTTAAAGCGGCCGATACCCAAACGGTTTGCTAGGGGAGCAAAAATATCTCGGGTTTCTAAGGCAATACTGCGCTGCTTTTCTTCGGACAAATGCTCCAAAGTCCTCATGTTGTGCAGCCGATCTGCGAGTTTGACGACAATGACGCGAATATCTTTAGCCATGGCTAGGAACATTCGGCGGAAATTTTCCGCAAGGCGCTCTGTTTTGCTGGAAAAATTAAACTTAGAAAGCTTGGTGACACCTTCAACCAACTGTCGCACTTCCGCGCCGAACCGCTGTTCTATTTCTTCAAGAGTAATATCTGTATCTTCAACAATGTCGTGGAGGAAGCCCGCGGCAATCATGACGTTGTTGCCACCCATATACCGGAGTATTCCAGCGACAGCTACCGGATGGCAAATGTAAGGTTCTCCTGATTTGCGGTATTGTCCTTCGTGCAAGTCGCGGGCAAATTCAAAGGCCCGACAAATTAAGCTGTCGTCAGCCGAACAATTCGGGTTAGGACCCCCATCAGGCTGCGATCGAGCATTCAGGCATTCTTGCAGCCAATCGGGAACTACAGCAGGATCGATCGAAGGAGAGGGAGTCAGAGTGTTCGCGTTCATGGGGTACACCTTTAAAACTTAGAAATACAAATGGTTAAAAGCCGGTTTCCGGTTGAATTGCCGAAATTATGTGTTTAGCTATACTAAACTAATTGAATGCCACAATTTGCAATTCAAAAAAATAGTCGATTTTTCTGTTAACTATACCTATCTACTTCCGAGTCGCCCCCCCTCGCAGGTAGGAAAATATAGTGACACCACTGCCGCCGCCGCAGTCTGTCGATCGGGTAAAATCGGGTAAAATAAGCATATTTTGGCGGTAGCAGTTGAGGTAGCGGGGGCTCGGCATTTACCGGCAACCCTAAACAGAAAGCAGCAGCCAGAAGGGTAGAGTTAGGGCAGAAAATCGAAAAAAGTTCTCACAAAACAGGGAATTGCTCCAAAAACGCACGGCTTCCCTCCATATGAGCAAACTTAAGTAAGTATCTACTTTGATTATAAATACAAATTTCTTTACAAAATCATGATATTGTCCGAAGACCGCCGCCAGTGCTACCAAAAATTACAGCAAGCACTAGAACAACTACAAAGAACTGCTGCACAGGATAATCTGGATCGGGCCGCGCTGGCGATCGAATACACAAAAGTGCAACAATTTTTCGGAAACCACATTATGAGAGCCGAAAGCGATGAGTTAGACGCCTCAGAAACACCCCCAGAGCAGTCCTATTTGACGGAAATTCACAAGCAACTGCGGTTATTGGGGACAGATGTCACGTTTTTGCAAGCGTCGCGCCAGCCAGCGACAGCAAAGGCGAGGCAAACTGCGGCGATCGCGCGGCTTAACACGCTAATTGGCTACTGTGGCGCGCTGCTGCAAAAAAATTCTGGTTCTTCAGGGCCCGCCCAGATACAGAATTAATAATTGAATTAACAGGGAATTAATAAGGCAAGGAGAAATAAAGCGGTGGAATGTCCAAAATGTAAACATCCCAATTTAGAAGGCGGTACCTTAGCCGGCCGTATGTCGGTGCAGTGGTGTCCCAACTGTTACGGTATCTGGATTCCAGGCAGAGAATACGAAGCTTGGCAAAAAGAGCAGAGCCAGTGGTACAACAAATCCGAGAAGCCTGATGCGACAGGGACTCTCGGCATAGAATTCACCCCGTCTGTCTACGACAGCAAAGCAGCGCTGTGTCCTGAAGACGGTCACTATCTGTCGCGGGCGAAAGTTCCTTTCAGTAGAGTGCCCTTTTACATAGAGCGCTGTATGTTGTGCGGGGGCATTTGGTGCGATAACGGCGAGTGGGACATTCTCGAAAGTCTGGGATTCCACACCGAGATTGACAAGATGTTTTCTCCGAATTGGCAAGCTAAGGCCCGCGTGCAAGAACTCGCATCTCGGGAACGTCAAGTGCTGACTGAGAAGCTGGGGCCGGATATCGCCGGATATGTGTTGGAACTCGCGGAAGTTTTAGCAGACCATCCTCACGCAGATTGTGCCGCTACTTACATACTGCGGAGAGCTGAGTTGAAGCGAAGGGAAATTTAGTCTGTTGGCTGTTGACAGTTGACTGTTGATGGTTGACTGTTAACGGTTGACTGTCGTTAGTAAGCGGTTGGTCGGTTAATGATCTAGTGATAAAATCTTTGTTTGTATCAATTTCTATTGGTATTTACAAACTTTCGACGGTTGACTATTGACTGTTGTTAGTAAGCGGTTGGTTGGTTAATGATTTAGTGATAAAATCTTTGTTTGTAGCAGCAATTTTTATTGTATTTACAAACAGCATATCGGTTTCTTGCCAATAACTAATACCTCCCAAAAAATACTAATACCTAACAACTAACCGCCAGTATATTGAATAAATAATAAATAACCACAGTCAACAGACAACAGACAACAGCCAACAGACAACAGACAACAGACTAAGGACTAATAACTAATGACTAATGACTCTTCTCTATTTTCCGTTGAAAATCTGCGAGTAGCTTATCCTCAGCGACGGGGCCAATCCGGTTGGGCCGTTGACGGGGTTTCGCTGACGCTGAAACCGGGGGAAAAGCTCGGATTAGTTGGGGAGTCTGGCTGCGGGAAGTCAACTTTGGGAAGGGCTGCGATGCGGTTGCTGCCGGATTCAACGCTGATTGAGGGGCGAGTTAGTTTTGCTGGAGAGTCGGTGTTTGATATGAATGCTTCGCGGCTGAGACGGTTTCGGGGCGAAGCTGTAGCATTGATTTTTCAAGATCCGATGACTCGTCTCGATCCTTTGATGACTGTAGGAGAACATTGCATCGAAACTTTGCAAGCTCACAAACCGAATTTGGATCGAAAGCAAGCTAAGAAACGGGCGATCGAAACTCTGGAAGCTGTGAAAATTCCCGCGTCTCGCTGGTCGCAATTTCCCCACGAATTTAGTGGCGGAATGCGGCAAAGAGTAGCAATTGCTTTGGCTCTTTTGCTCGATCCTAAATTAATTGTGGCCGACGAACCGACTACGAGTTTGGACGTAACTGTAGCGGCCCAGATTTTGCAGGAATTAACCCGACTTTGTGAGGAACGGGGAACGGCTATTTTGTTGATTTCTCACGATTTGGCGATGGTGGCTGAGTATTGCGATCGCATTGCGGTGATGTACGGCGGTAAAGTCGTAGAAACAGGGCCGGTGGAGAACGTTTTTAAACAGCCGCAGCACGAATATACTCGATCGCTCCTCAAAGCAGCTTTGCACATTCAAGCCGATTCTGACAAAGGGTTAGCATTCGAGGAAATCAGGACTGAAGTCCTTACTCCAAACTCAACAAATTCGCCTCTTTTGACCGTAACGAATTTGCAGCAACACTACAGTTTAGAAAGCAATTTATTAGATCAGTTGTTTTCCAGGAATCGCCAGGTAATTAAAGCCGTAGACGGCGTTAGTTTAGAGCTACAACGGGGAGAAATCCTAGGGCTGGTGGGGGAGTCCGGCTGCGGCAAAAGTACCTTGTCACGCACGATTTTGCAGCTAATTACCGCGACTGGTGGCAAAGTGGAATTTCAAGGAATAGATATAACTGCCCTGAACCGCGATGCTGTGAGGAAGCACCGCCGCGAAATGCAAATGATCTTTCAAGACCCCCACGCTTGCCTGAATCCGATGATGACTGTCGGGCAAAGTATTGCTGACCCTTTGTTTATTCACAAATTAGCTAATGGCAGCGAAGCTAAAAAACAAGTAATCCAAATGTTAGAGCGGGTGGGTTTAAGTCCAGGGGAGGATTTCTTTCGTCGCTATCCGGGAGAATTGTCAGGAGGACAACAGCAGCGAGTTTCGATCGCCCGCGCTTTGATTACTCGGCCGCAACTGATTATTTGCGACGAACCTGTGAGTATGCTGGATGCCAGCGTGCAGACTCAAGTTTTAGAGCTGATGTTGGAGTTGAAGCAGGAATTTAATTTGACTTATCTGTTCATTACGCACGATTTGTGGGTGGCGAGATTTTTTTGCGATCGTATTGCGGTAATGAATGCTGGAAAAATTGTTGAAATCGGTAAGACTAGGGATATTTTTACTAATCCGCAGCACCCTTATACTCAGCAATTATTGCAGGCAGCTCCTTTACTGGCTCGAACTCAATAGAAAGGTATAAAATATGGGCCATCTAATGTCTGTCACGGCTTCTAGATGGATTTCGGAAATTTCCGGTTAAATTGGTTAAAGTTAAGGGATACTTTTCAAATCATTCCACCGACACCAAGCACGATATGGCAGAATCTGACCTAGGCAGTTTTGCGGTGGCACCCGACGCCTCATTCGCGATCGCACAAGATGAAGACACCGAGATCGATCGTCCGACGGTAACTCGGTCGTCAGCATACAACAACTGGTCTGCCGACGATCCAGTGGGAGCTTTGTTCAAGGAAATGGCTCGCTATCCTCTACTGACTGCCACCGAAGAGGTGGAGTTGGCGCGCCGCGTTCAAGAATTGGTAGCCCTGGGTGAACTAGAACAGCGTTTGCAGCAGGAATTGGACAGAGTGCCGACAAAAGCTGAACTCGCAGCGGCTTTGGGGATAAGCGAAACTCAACTGCAACAGCTTCGCCACCAGTGTCAGTCGGCGAAACGGAAAATGATCAGCTCGAATTTGCGCTTGGTGGTTTCGATTGCCAAACGCTATCTTAATCGGGGCGTGCCTTTTCTCGATTTAATTCAAGAAGGAGCTTTGGGTTTGAATCGGGCCGCCGAAAAGTTCGATCCGGAAAAGGGTTACAAGTTTTCTACTTATGCCTATTGGTGGATTCGCCAAGGAATTACCCGGACAATTGCCAATCAAGGGCGGACGATTCGCTTGCCTGTTCACATTGTCGAACAGTTAAATAAACTCAAAAAAGTTTATCGAGATTTGAGGCGTTCTCTTCAACGCAATCCAACGGAAACTGAACTTGCTAGAGAAATGCAAGTTACTTGCGAACAGCTTCGCTACCTCCAGCAAGTACGTCGGCAATCTTTGTCTCTTAACCACCGCATCGGCTCAGAAGAAAGTTCGGAACTTTTGGATGTTCTCGAAGATAACGCGACGCAATCTCCAGAAGCTCAGATGAATGAGATGATGATGCGCCAAGATATTTTGGAGGTGTTGGACAGTATTTTGACTGAGCGGGAAAAAGAGATTGTTGCTATGCGTTACGGTTTGCTGACCGGCGAACCTTACACTTTAGAAGAGGTCAGCAGTTTGTTCAATTTGTCCCGCGAACGAGTCCGTCAAATTCAAAATAAGGCAATGCGAAAGCTGCGTCGGCCTCAAGTGACGGAGCGATTGAAGGGCTGGTTGAAATAAGCTAAATAACATTGAGTTTGTATAGTGAAAAATCTTAAAATTATTGTGGGTGGACACTCCAACGTAGCCCTAAATATGTTAATTCAAGGTTGACAAACTTAATTAAAAATTACAAATTAAAAATGTCTGGATGTGGTATTTTTAATGGTTGATTGTCGCGTCGTAACTTACTTATTTATGTCTTCTGAGGTAATTTTGCGCCCAGCTACCCGCGCCGACGTGCCGGTGCTGTTTGATTTGATTAAAGCTTTAGCTGAGTACGAAAAATTATCTCATGCCGTTACTGGCAATGCGGTTGATTTGGAGAATCATTTGTTTGGCGATCGACCTTTTGCTGAAGCGATTTTAGCGGAGTGCGAAAATCGAGTTGTGGGCTGGACGCTGTTTTTTTACAATTATTCTACTTTTTTGACTCAGCCGGGAATTTATTTGGAAGATTTGTTTGTGATCCCTGAGTTTCGAGGGCGGGGAATTGGCAAGTCTTTGATAGTTTATTTAGCACAGTTGACGGTTGAAAGGGGCTGTGGGCGTTTGGAATGGAGTGTTTTGGATTGGAATGAATTGGCGATCGGCTTTTACAAGGGTATCGGTGCTGATGTGATGCCCGACTGGCGGATTTGCCGAGTTGCGGGCGAGTCTTTGGCAACTTTGGCATCCAAACAATTGTAAAAACCCCTCGATAAGACTCGGCGATTGCAATCGATCCTACAAAAACTGGCGTTGCTGATTTAGGGTATGAAGGGCTAAATATGCAAGTCAGAGAAACCAGTATCCACAAAACTTCGGGATTTCCAAGTTATTTTTTTCATACCCTGATTAAGCAACGCCCAAAAACTTTCGTCCCTCTCGCTTGAGATTAAGAAATCAAGGTGTGTACCACGCACCTTACAACGAATCTGTAGGGTGCGCCACAAGCACTTTACAACAAATCTGTACCGCCTCAAATCTATGGTTGCGTAAATCGGAGTAGATAATTGGCAAAAATATAGGAAAATTTAAGTAACAGTAAATTTTGATTGAGAGAGTAGATCGTGATTATTTGGGTAAACGAGCAAATCGATCCGTCGGGCATTCTTTATTCTTGCATTGCTTGTTGCGATGAAAGCCAAGCGAAGGATTGCCACGAATCTTTTGAGAAGAATTTGACGGCAGAGCAAAAACAGCAGGGCTGGGTTGCTACTTTGCGGACTGTTAGTTCTTGGGATGAGGTGCCTGTTAATGCTTTGAAATTGAATTAATGAGTGCAAGTCATTAGCAGCTTTAGTGTCGCCCTGTTTCGGTTCGAGAGAAATGGCAGGAAAACGTGGGACATCAGTTCGTTCAAGGCAAGATAGCTCGATCGCACATTTTTCAAATTATAAGAGGTTTGGTGAATGCGAAGGTAAAAAGCTGCAATCTTTTGGGGCTGCGAGTCTGAAAATAGTGCCCTGCAAGATGCGGGAATGTGGGCAAAAATTTTTTGGGCTGGAGTGCTACCAACACCCTAGGACGAAAAAGCGTGCAAGTGCGATTCTCTTCGAGGGTTCCGCTAACGACAATTCGCATTTATTAAACGGGCTTTAGCATTATTATTAATAGATAAAGGCATTTCCAATTGTCAAGTGAAATTTTTATGATTGAAACCTTATTTCACGCTTATACCCCTCTAGTTATCTGGACTGGCTTGGGACTGCTGCTGTTTCGGTACATCCCAGTTGATTTTCCCAAGCTGCTGAGCCACTTTCTTTTCTGGATTGGGATACCGCTGCAAATTCTAGTTTTAGCCCGTCAAAGCGATTTTTCGGGTGCTGTGGGATTCACGCCGGCGATCGCCATATTCGTCTTATTTCTGAGTACGAGTTGTGCTTGGCTGACTTGGATATTATTGCGTAGGCTGAGTGCGGCCCACATCCAAAATCCCTATTTTCAGGGCAAAAATTCTCTAGTAAATTTATTTTTATTAAATTTTAACTCCCTGAATCGATCGAGCCAAGGCAGTTTTCTCCTAGCTGCGATGTTAGGGAATACGGGGTTTGTTGGATTAGCAATCACCCCGTCTATCATCAGCACCGCTAACAACAACTGGGCTGTCTTGTACAGCGTCACTAACAACGTTATTGGAACTTATTGTTTCGGTGTATTTATTGCTAGCTATTTCGGGAACTCCGAGCAAAAAAATCACTGGTGGACTCAGATCCGGGACGTGCTGACAGTTCCCGCCCTGTGGGCTTTTTTAATTGGTTTTTATACTAGAAATATCCCCCTGCCCGAAACAGTGGAATCGGGATTGCAGACTGCTGTTTGGGTGGTAATTGCCAGTGCTTTGCTGCTGGTTGGTATCCGGCTGAGGTCTATTAAGAAATGGGAAAGTTTTGAACTGGCGTTAATCCCGTCGCTGTTAAAAGTGGTAATTGTGCCGGCGCTGATCGGATTGGGTGCTAGTTATTTTGGATTGATCGGCGATCCAAGGTTCGTGTTGGTGTTGATGTCGGGAACGCCCACAGCTCTTTCCGTGCTGATTTTAGCAGAAGTCTACGAGCTCGATCGCGATTTGTTAGCTAGCAGTATCGCCATCACTTCTGTCGGGTTGCTGTTGATGCTTCCGCTGTGGTTAGCTGAGTTTAGTTAATATTAGCTAAAGTTTCAAATCAGATTGCTCTAAAAATTCGCAGTACAATGAACAATAACTGCACGGAAAAGACGGTGAACGAGACAATAACTGCTACAGGTCTGCCTCCTGCATTACCCGACCATACCCAATTGCCCGACGAAGACGGTACATTTGTAAAAAATTTTCAGGAGCATCCCCAGAGCATCATTCTGACAGATTCGATCGGACCGATTGTAGAGCGACTGCATCCAGACGGACAATATGCGATCGGCCAAGATTGCGGCATTTACTGGCGAGAAACTGACCCGCCAGAGCGAGGTGCAGAAGCACCGGATTGGTTTTACGTGCCGAATGTACCGGCAACACTCGATGGTTTTCGCCGTTCTTATGTACTTTGGCGGGAACACATGGCTCCGTTCATTGCTTTAGAATTTGCTAACGGTAATGGAGAGGAAGAGCGCGATCGTACTCCCTTGACTGTGGCCGCTGACGGTACCACCACTAAACCGGGTAAGTTTTGGGTGTACGAGAGAATTATCCGCATTCCTTACTACGGCATTTATGAAATGAGAACGGGCAATTTAGAGGTCTATCACCTGATAGATTTTATGTATCGAAGGATGGAGCCAAACGAACGCGGTCACTATCCGATTCCTGTACTAGATGTAGAATTGGGACTGTGGCAGGGAAGCTATCAAAATCAAGAACTGCTTTGGCTGCGGTGGTGGGATTCGCAGGGGAATTTGCTGTTAACTGGCTCCGAACAAGTTGAAATTGAGCGGGCCCTGGTCGAACAAGAACGGGAAAGAGCCGAACAAGAACGGGAAAGAGCCGAACAAGCAGAGCGAAAACTCACCCAGTTAGCGGAGCGACTACGAGCAATGGGAATCGATCCCGATGCTGAGGATTGATATCAAAGTCCCAAAACTATCTCTGTAGCGCTAGCAGTTCGCACCTGATCTTTTTTAATCACAAAAAACAAAGCTTATGGAAACTAAACCACCTCTACCGCCCTTTACGTTGGAAACGGCTAAAGCCAAAGTTCAAGCTGCTGAAGATGCCTGGAATACCCGCGATCCAGAACGAGTAGCCTTAGCTTATACGGAAGATTCTCAGTGGCGAAACCGTGCCGAATTCTTCAGCGGACGGGAAGAAATCAAGGCTTTTTTAAGAAGAAAATGGGCAAAGGAATTAGATTACCGTTTAAAGAAAGAACTGTGGAGTTTTACAGACAATCGGATTTCTGTTCGATTTGAGTATGAGTGGCACGATGATTCTGGCTACTGGTATCGCGCCTATGGTAACGAACAGTGGGAATTTGCAGAAAATGGGTTAATGCGAAGACGTGAAGCTAGTATTAATGATGTTCCCATTCAAGAGTCAGAACGGAAGTTTCGATAGGAGTTATCTGTGAGTTGCTTAATGAAACTTAGACATTTT
>NZ_JAUBQR010000398.1:0-2446 GCF_036701385.1 Microcoleus sp. Pol12B4
CCGCTAAAATGTCCTAAGTTCGGTTTAGTTGCAAGGTAAATAATAGTTTCAACATTGGCTAAAGCGCGTTTTGCCTGATTTGAATCTGGATTTGCCCCGTACAAGTTGCCGCCCAGACAGATCAGCGTATCGACTTTGCCTGCATCTGCTGCTTCAATGAGCGATCGAGTTTCGTAACCCTTAACAGGGCTGAGGGGACGATTCAATAACTTTTCTAAAGCTTGTTGAATTTCTTTTTTCAGCTTCACAGTGACCCCCATAGAGCCGAATCCTTGGACATTTGAGTGTCCTCTGACTGGCATTAATCCCGCCCCTTCTTTGCCGACATTTCCTGTCATCAATGCCGTATTGGCGATGCTGAAAACATTATCTACACCGTTATCGTGTTGGGTAATTCCCATCGCCCAACCGAATACAACCCGCTGGGACGTGCCGATAATTTTGGCGGTCGCCTCTATTTCGGCGCAGGAAACTCCGCAGGTTTCAGTAATAGTTTCCCAAGACGTTTGGCGGGCGTGCTGGACTACTGCTTCCCAGCCTTCTGTATAAGTTTGTAAGTATTTTTCGTCCAGCAATCCTTGTTCGATTATAGACTTTTGAATGCCGAGAAATAGCGCCGTATCGCTGCCCGGAATTGGTTGCAAGTATAAGGAAGAAATATCGGAACCGGGGATAAGCGACTTGACAGGAAATGCGGGAGAACCAAACTTGACTAACCCGATTTCCATCACCGGATTGATTACAATTATTTTACCGCCTTTGTCGCGAATTTTAATCAATTCGTTCATCAAGCGGGGATGGTTGTAGGAAGAATTGCTGCCCGCGAGCACGACGCAATCTGCTTGCTTCAAGTTTTCTAGGCTCACTACCGAGGTGCGGGTAGCAAACATTTCGCTTAAGCCAGTTGTCGAGGGAGCGTGGCAGAGATCTGAACAATCTGCTAAGTTATTGGAACCCATCGCCCGCATCATCAATTGCAGCAAAAAAGCCGCTTCGTTGGAAGAGCGGCCGGAACTGTAAGATGCCACTCGTTCCGGGGTTTTGCGAAACGCAGCTTCGGCAATTTGATAAACTTCTTCCCAAGAAATGCGATCGTAATGAGATGAACCAGCCCGCAAAATCATCGGAAAACTAAGCCTTCCCAACCTGTCGGCTTCCATTGAAGTTAATTGCTGAAGTTGTGCAATACTCTTCTTTTCAAAAAATTCAGTAGAGATAGCGGGCTTGATTTCAGCGGAGATTGCTTCGACGCTTTTCATGCACCGCTGAAGTTTTTCGCCCTCTTCATTTGTAAAACCTCCTTTCTGTCCGCCAGTACCCCAAGAACATGACAAACAAGCACTCTTGTGCAGCAAAGTTTTCCAAAGTTTCGGCCCTTCCGGGGATAATGTATGTTCTGCCCAATATTCTATTACGGGCAAACCGCCACCTATCTCTGGTGTTTCCTCGTTTGTCTCGTTGAATGGCGGGATTGGTTGGACATTTTGAGAGTTGACATCCATGCGGTTTACCTTTTATTGGAATTGCGGATTAATGCGGCGGGCGAACCGCCAAAGGAGTTAAGTTTATTACGAAAATTTTAGCGCAAAGTTCAAGCCAAAAACACCAGTCAACAGATAGATACTTTAATCTAAATTAAACTCTAGGTTAGCAGTCATGAAGAGAATTCCTTCTTCATCGGCAGAGAGAGAAATGAAGTCCTCACTAAAAACAAGGTTTACTTCCTCTTATTTAACGCCTGCTTCCCAAAGCCCAGACACAGCAGTCGATCGCCCTCAGCAACATTCTGGTCATTCTGCAAATAATCTCCCAACCACTGACAACTCCGAGCAATAATATTATTTAGTTCCAAATTATCCACAGGCAAGAGAATTACAGTCCTATCCCTACTAGCAAAACCCAGAGTTTTGCTATCAGAGCTAAAAGTAACGCTCAACACGCGATCGCTCGACTCCAAAGTCTTCGATAGCAGCGCCTTCTTGCCGTCAAAATCCCAAAGTTTAACAGTATTTCCCCCACTCGCCGCCGCAATCAATTTGCCGTCGGGACTAAAACTCACGCTTTCTACAGTATCGCTGTGGTCGAGTTTTTCAGTTAAATTAACTGCCTTGCCATCAAATCCCCACAAGTAAACTTTTTTGTCAGCGCAAGCAGCAGCAATAGTCTTACCGTCGGGACTGAAACTAACATTTTTAACGCTGTCCCGGTGGTCGAGAGTTTTCATAATTTTTGCGGACCAACCGTTAAATTGCCACAGGTAAACTCTCTTTTCTCCGGTAATTTCAAAAGCTTTTTTCTTCCCGCTTGGCTTGTCCTCAGCAGCGGTAGCAGTAGCAATAGTTTTGCCGTCGGGACTGAAGCTAACGCTAATTACTGGATTGGTGTGATCGAGTTTTGCAAACAAAGTTGCTTTAGAACCGTTCCAGCGCCAGAGGTACAATTTGCG
>NZ_JAUBQR010000108.1:0-21479 GCF_036701385.1 Microcoleus sp. Pol12B4
CTCTGGTTCAACTCCCAAGTTTTGCAGGTGATGGGCGAGTTGATTGGCGCGATCGTTGAGTTCTCGGTAGGTGATTTGTTCACTTTCAAAGACGACGGCAATGTTGTCTGGGTTGCGTTCTGCTTGTTCTTCAAAAAGCTGATGAACGCATTTATTTTTCGGATAATCTTTTTGAGTTTGGTTAAAGTCAATGAGAAGTTGCAGCCGATCGCGATCGCTCAGTATGTCTACCTGACTGATAGCGACTTCTGGATTTTTGACTGTGCTTTCTAATATCGCCTGAAAGTGTTCTGACAAGCGCTTTATATCTGCCGCAGCAAATAAAGCGGAATCGTAGTGAAATTCAGCGCTTAGGGAATTGCACAGGCGGAGGCAGGAGAGCTTGAGTTTGAATGGCTGTAAGCAGGCATCTTGGCGAACAAGGGAAAATGAAACGTCTGAATTATCATAGTTCTTAGGCTCTGCTTGGAACTCAAAGCAGACGGGCCAAAAGCTGCTGCTTTTTTCGTTTTCTAAGCTTTCTTCCCAGCTAAAATATTCTTGCCAGTTGTACATCTCGTTGAGATTAAGCTCAACTTGCTGCCTCACTTGTGAGAAAGTTAACTCGTCTTGCACTGGGCACTGTAGGGGTAAGTATTTGCACAGCAGCCCCAGAGAGTGTTCTAATTCTTCATATTTTCTGCCGTCAATTGCTACGCCCATTATCGGGTTTGGCTCTCTGGTAAGCCGCCAAATGAGAATTTGCCAGCAAGTCAGCAGGAAGGCAGAAATATCGCTTTTGTGTTTTGGGGCGATCGCTTCCAAGCTGTTCAACAAATTACCCCGAATTTCTACCCTTTCTACTAGCGGCTGAAATTCCGCTTCGGAATTCTTATTTTCCCAAGGAAGCGTTAATAAATCCCCAGATTCAATGTTCAGCTTTCGCCAGTATTCTTGGCCGATTGCCGTTTCTTCTGATTCGAGTAACTCATTTTGCCACTCAGCAATATCGGCATATTGCATTGGCTCATCGGCTTGTTCTTCACGGCACGCAAAGGCTGAGTAGGAAAGACTGAGTTCGCGGGTAAAATTTTTCAGGGTGACGCTATCTGCAATTAAGGCAGAGAAGTTCGCCAGCAATAGGTGCTTGTCTTGGGCGAGAGTGGCTAAAGAGATGTGCCAAAGTGAGCCGCGCTCAAAATCAAAAGGAAGCAGACTTAGTTGCTGAAAAAGCGCTGCGATTTTAGCTTCTTGTTCTTCTGGAGACAAACCGCTCAGATTGTATTCCGAGATAGGAACTTCACCAGTGCAGGCGATCGCTTGCAGGGGTAGTGTCATCCCAGGCAAGCAGTGAAAGCTAGTACGCAGAATTTCGTGCCGATTTACGACAGTTTGCAGCGCCTTTTTAAGAATCTCTCGATCGAGGTTTCCTGTAATTAAAATTTCACCTCGAACGCGATAGGTCTGTTGGCGCTTATTTTGCTGTAATTCCCACAGGTGCCGTTGCTGTGGAGAAAGTCTAAACCCTTCGATTGTTTCCTTTTGCATATCTACTGTTCCTTTCATGGGTCTAAATGTCTTGACAGCTAAACGGTTCTGCCATCCCGACAACAACTCGACGCGAACCAGAAAATGGGGTGCGTCCGTGCGCGGCTAGCATATTATCTAGCAGCAAGACATCTCCTTCTTCCCAAAGGAAAACAATTGTTTCTTGCTGATAGCAGCGACGAATTTCGTCTAATATAAAATCTTCAATGGGCGAGCCATCGCCGTAATAAGCATTGCGGGGTAAATCTTCCTGCTTAAAAGAAGTTAAAAGCTCTTTGCGAACGACGGGTTCGAGATTGGAAATGTGGAATAGGTGAGCTTGATTAAACCACACCATTTCCTGCGTTTTTGGGTGCTGAGCGACAGCTTGACATATTTGGCGAGTTCTCAAGCGATCGTCATTTTTCCATTCTAACTCAATTCCCGCTTTTTGGCAATACTCTTCTACCTCAATTTTGCTATCAGTATTGAAGACATTTTGCCAGGGTAAATCTACGCCACCGCCGTAATTTCGCACATACATAACCTTTTTTTGGGCAAACTTTTCTCTAATCTTTGAATCCAGGCTTTCAAACACTTTGCGGCTGTTAGCAATCGGAGTTTCTCCTCCCTGTTCGGCTTTCTTGACGCAGAAAAAAGCGATTTTCAGCGGCCAATTTCGAGAATAAGCCATTTCATTGTGCAGTGGGATGAATTGCTCGGCAGGATACTCGGTGGAAGTGTAGATATTTCCGCTCACTTGGCTACGGGGAGTTGAGCGAAAAGAATATTCCAACAAGTCGCCAGCAAGATTTTGAATAAACTGCTCGAAACCATTCACCCCGCCGACTTCAAACCCTCGAAAAAGTATTCCTCCGTGCTTGCATAACTGCGTTTCAATTGATGAGCGATTGTTCGCAGCCCAACCCGCGAGATTTAATTTTTCTACTGTGGGCTGAACAACTAGAGGTAGAAAGTTTTCGGGCTGGAGGTAGGCGGTTTTGACTAATTCCTCTGAGGAGAGGCTGACGGCTTTTCGCCTAACTGATCCTAACTTTTGGGAATTGAGATTTTTTGTTTCTGTATTTGTCATAATTTTGGCAAATTGGGTGAAAATTTTATCCTTTTTTTTCAAGAAAACATGAAATATAGATCCATCACTTCACACTTTTCATAACTTGGCGTTTAGCCATTTTTAATTTTTGAAGTCCCGAAAGATTAATTTGTTTTTCCTGCTCGATTTTGTGCTGCCTTTCTGCTTCGGCAATAATTTCTGCCAAGTCGTCGATCCTGATATCTGGCTGGGCAACCACTTGGTTGAGAAGAGTTTCCCAACCTCTCACGATTCGGGCAATAGTCGCAGCCTCAAATAAGTCGGTTTTGTAATCAAATAAGCCTTGGATTCCTTCTGAAGCCTCCCAGAGAGTGAGGCTTAAGTCGTGTCTCGACATACCGACATCGAATTCCAGAATGCTCAAGGTCAAACCTGCTAACTCCAGGGGTGGCATGGGTGCATTCTGGAGTACAAACCACACTTGAAACAGCGGGTTATAGCTAAGATTTCGCTCTGTCTGCAATTCCACGACGAGCTTTTCAAAAGGGACATCGGGGTGAGCGTAAGCTGCTAACGCTACCTCGCGCGTTCGACCGAGTAGTTCGCGGAAAGTTGGATTACCTGCCGTGTCAATTCGCAGCACTAAAGTATTGACAAAAAATCCAATTATTTCCTCTAATTCGAGGAGGTTGCGGTTGGCAATAGGAGAGCCAATAGCAAGGTTATCCTGCTTTATTTGGCAGTATAGCAAGGATTGAAATGCTGCCAACAAGGTCATAAATAGGGTGACATCTTGTTGCTGAGCGAGCGCTTTCAGCCTTTCAGTTAAAGAAGCAGAAATAACAAAAGATTGCTGCGACCCTCGGAAAGTTTGCACGGGAGAGCGCTGCTTATCTGTTGACAGCACAGCTAAAGTGCCTCCCAATTGCTGTTTCCAATAAGCGAGCTGTTTTTCTAATTTCTCTCCCTGGAAATGCTGCCGCTGCCAACTGGCGAAGTCGGCATACTGTAGGGGAAGTTCAGGCAGCGGAGAGGGTTTGTCAGTGGAAAAAGCTTCATAAAGTGCGGCCACTTCTCGCACCAATACCCCCATAGACCAACCATCAGAAATAATGTGGTGTATCGTCAGCAGCAACACATATTCTGCCGGACTAAGTTGCAGGAGAGTGCCCCGCAGTAAGGGCGATCGCGTTAAGTCAAAGGGGCGTTGGGCTTCTTCAAGAGTACGCTGCTCAATTTCAGCTTGCTGCTCAGTTTCTGGTAAATGTTGCAAGTTTACCACCGACAAAGCGAAATCCAAAGAAGGAGAAATCAGTTGAACAGGTTGCCCGTCCACTTCTGCAATAGCAGTTCGTAAAACTTCGTGACGCCGGACAATTTCATTGAGTGTTTGTTGCAGTGCCGACAAATTCAATTGCCCTTGCAAACGCACAGCAGCAGGAAGGTTGTAGGCAGGGTTTTCGGGAGACAATCGATCGAGAAACCACAGCCGTTGCTGGGCAAAAGAAAGGGGAGCCGAATTTTGCTGCGATCGCCTGGGAATACGCTTAGATTGCTCAGCCTGTACTGCCTCTTTGCCCAATGCTTTGAGGAGGAGCGCTCGCTTCTGGGGCGAGAGGTTTTTCAGTCGTTCTGAACGATTAGTAGACATCATAATTCACCTCTTCGCAGTGGTCGCTGTTTGTGATAGTTAAGGAAAGCTTGGCTGCTATGTTTAGCTGGTCGTTTAAAACAACGTTGATATCTGCTTCAGTGGTGAGGGGGTTGGCAAGGACGACTCGAAAAGCAACAATGGGAATGGTTTTGCCATAACAGGTGTTTTGCACGGTTGTTCGCGATACGAAGGTTTGACCAGCTCGCCGCTGGACTTCCTGAAGGTGCTCGTTAAATTGATTAATGAAGTGGTTGTCTGCTTCGGCTAGTTGTTTTTTGGCTGCTTGTTCCCTGAATGTTTCTGGAATGTAGCGGTATAAAAGAATATTAATTTCTGGTTCTAGCAGCAATTCAAATGCTGGATTTTCCCGAATTAAATTAGCCAAGTGCTGCGTTTTATAGATGCCTGAATCTATCAAAAACTCATAGCCTTGATGGCCGATGATATTCAACGCTGCTTGCAAGAACAAACTCGCACCTGGTCGAGAGCCTTCGAGAGAGCGCTTGCCTAGATCGATGGAGTCTTTTCGCACCGTGTAGGGCGCGTGTTTTTCTATAACTTTGGCGCTTTGGGGATTGCGGAATAAAACCATACCGATTCCCATTGGCAAATACATTTGTTTGTGTCCATCTATGGTGACGGAATCTGCTAGTTCAATGCCTGCGAATTTGTGCCGGTGACGTTCGGAAAAAAGCACGGGGCCGCCCCAAGCGGCATCGACGTGAAAGTGAGCGTTTGCTTCTTGCGCGATCGCCGCTATTTCTGGAAGCGGATCGATACTTCCCGAATCGGTGCTGCCTGCAACACCGATAATTGCCAGAATGTGCAGATTGCGATCGCGACATTCGGCTACAGTTTGGCGCAGCGCTGCCAAATCCATGCGGTGATTGGAATCGGTGGGGACTTTTAGGAGATTGCGATCGCCAATGCCTAATAAACCGGCCGCCTTTTCAAAAGAATAGTGCATCAAACTCGAGCCAATTATCACCATTCCCTTGTAGCCGTAAAACTCTAAAGCTGCGTACAACCCTTCTTTTTCAATGCCACTAAAGTTATTTTTTGGCCCTAAAGAAGCGTTGCGAGCGCACCACATGGCTGTAATATTAGCCAGGGTGCCGCCCGTTACCATGATGCCGAGCGTGCTATCATTTTTTTGAATGTGCTGGTTATAAAAATCCTCAGAAAAATCGTAAATTAATCGGTGCATCATTGCCAAAGTCTGGCGCTCGCAGGGGCTTAAAACTTTGGCAGTTTCCATCTTGACTAAATTTTGATTCATCGCGATTAACAACTTCGCGATCGGGCGCACAAAATAGGGAAGCGCGCTCGTCATGTGACCGATATATCGCGGAGAAGAGGTGTGAATGGAATGGGCAACGAGGGTTTGGGCCAAATCATCGATATAATTCCCAACATCTGTAGGAAGGGCGGGAATTTTGTTTTCGCTAAACTGCTGAATAATTAACTCTAAGTCAATATCTGTACTAGCGGTTTTTGCGTACAAAAAGTCTTGAACTAGGGCAGAAATTCGCTCCTCCATTGCTTCTTCTGCCAAAAATGACTTTTCTGAGGCACTGAATAGCTCCATTAACTTTTCTTCAAGTGGGGTAACAGAGGCTTTTAAGGGCTGCATTACATCTTGAGAGTCTTTGGCTTTTACTGTTAGTTTACTCATCCCGAATCAATCCTGTTAAATGGGCTTTTTTTATCTCCTATCCCCTAGCGAAGCATGAAGGGGATAGGGCTTTTTAGGCTTTTTTACAAACGCGATTTTTGCTCAGCCACCATCACAGTTTGTGCTGACTCTCCATCACTCTTTTCTAAGAGATCGAGCAATTTATCTATCTGGTTAGCATCGGCGTTTGCCAGAATTTCTTCCTCGACCAGTTCAGCTAAATTCTGAATGGTGGGAGCGGCAAAAAAATCGCACAGCGGTAACTCTACCCCAAAGGACGATCGCACTCGCGATATTAACTGTGTTGCCATCAGAGAGTGACCGCCGAGGTCAAAAAAGTTTTGGTTAGTTCCTACTTTTTCTAGCCCTAAAAGAGCTGTCCAAATCTCAGCCATTTTTTCCTCTGTGGGCGTTTGTGGCTCAGTGAAGGCTGTTTCATCAGAAACGTAATCGCACCTTTGAGATAAGGCGAGGCGGTCAATTTTTCCGTTGGGCGTTAATGGCAGCGCATCTAATAGCACAAAAGCTGAAGGCACCATGTAATCGGGCAGTTTGTGCTTCAAGAATGAACGCAGTTCGGAAATAAGTTCTGGGTGCTGATTTGTGAACTCTGAGTTAGGAACTAGGTAAGCGACTAGGCGTTGACTGCCCGGTGCGTTTTCCTGAAGCAAAACAGCAGCGGTAGACACAGAAGAATGTTGAGAAAGTGCTGCCTCTATTTCTCCTAGCTCGATGCGGAAACCGCGAATTTTTACTTGGGAATCGCCACGGCCCAGAAATTCTATATTACCATCCGGCAGGTAACAACCGATATCGCCTGTTTTGAACAAAACTTTTTGATGAGAATTACCGACAAAATCAAATTTTTCTGGTCCAAACGGGTTAGAAATGAATTTTTCCGAGGTTAAGTCGGGGCGGTTTAAGTAGCCCTTTGCCAATCCATCGCCCCCGACGTAAATCTCGCCGGGAATTCCTATCGGAACGGGTTGAAAATTGCGATCGAGCAGATAAATTTGCGTGTTGGCGATCGGGCGACCGATAGGAACTTTTTCGACACAGTGAGTTGCATCGTACCACGTCACGTCCGCAGCTACTTCCGAAGAGCCATAAAGATTGATTAATACCCGCTGGGGCATCTGCTCTCGAAATTGCTGGCAAAGTTCCACCGGCAGAGTTTCTCCGCTGCAAATCCAATACTTTAATTGAGGCAAACGCCTGTCTAAATCAGGGAAGGAATCTAAGATAGCGCGCAACAAAGAAGGAACCAGCACCAGTCGGGTTACATTTTGCTTTGATAAGGTTTGAAGGAATTGGTTAATATCTTTGACGGATCGATCGGGAATAATTACAGTGGGCAACCCATGCAGCAAAGGAGCAAAGATTTCCCAAACCGAATCGACAAAATTTAAGGACGTTTTTTGACAGCAAATATCTTCTTCAATAAAAGGGTAGGGGTTCCAAAAACAGCGATTGACTGTGCCTCGGTGGGTGCCGAGTACGCCTTTGGGAGTGCCTATCGAGCCGGAAGTGTAGAGGACGTAAGCGAGGTTTTCAGCTTCCACTTTAACAGCGGGGTTGCGATCGCTCTCGCGGCAAATTTCCTGCCATTCGGCGTCGATACAGACGACTTTAGCGCTGTGTTCGGGGAGGGTTTCTAGGAGGTTTTTTTGAGTCAAAAGCACCGGAACTTTTGCGTCGGCCAGCATGAAGGAGCGGCGTTCTTGGGGATAAGCAGGATCGAGAGGAACGTAAGCGGCACCGACTTTTAAAATGCCCAAAATCGCCACCAGCATCGACAGCGATCGCTCTAAGCAAATTCCCACCAAAACTTCGGGTTTTACACCTAAAGATTGCAGGTAATGCGCGATTTGGTTGGCTTTGGCATTCAATTCGCGGTAAGTCAATCGTTCATTTTCGCAAATTGCAGCCACTGCATCTGGGGTTCGCTCTGTTTGCGCTGCAAATAATTCGTGAATTGAGGCATTTTTGGGGTAATCCGCTTGGGTGTCGTTCCACTGGACAAGCAATTGCTGGCCTTCGGCGGCGCTCAATAGGGGCAATTCTGACAGTTTCCGCTCAGGATTGGCAGTCATTCCCTCCAGTAAATTTTGCAGGTGTCCGAGCATCCGTGCGATCGCACTGTCCTCAAAGCAGCTACGATCGAAAATAATTTTCAGCGTCAATTCCGCACCCGGCATCGCCATCACCGTTAGAGGATAATTCGTTGTTTCCCTCGAGCGAATATTCTCTACTTTTAAGTTTTGAATCTTCTCCTGCAAAGAAGCATCCGAAGGATAATTTTCAAAAACGACCAAACTCTCAAATAGAGGCAAACTCCGAGGAACTTCGCTCCACCCCTGCACCTCAACGAGGGGGCTGTACTCATACTGCCGCGCCTCCACTTGTTGCGTTTGGAGTTCTTTCAAGCAGGATAAAATAAAATCCTGTGGGTCAATTTTTACGCGCACTGGCAGAGGATTTACGAACAGCCCCACTACCGATTCAGCACCCATTAACTCTGGCGGTCGCCCGGATACAACCGTACCAAAAACCACATCTTCCTCGCCGCTGTATCGGCTCAAAAGTAGCGCCCAAGCTGCCTGTACGAGGGTATTTAATGTTAGCTGATGCTGCCGCGCGGCAGATTGCAGTGCGGCGGTGGATGTTGCAGAAAATATCACCTGCTGTTCGCCACTACTTTCTAAACGGTTTCCCGCGACAATATTGCCCCGGGCGATCGCAGTTGGAGCTGCAAAACCTTTGAGAGTTTGCCGCCAAAATGACTCAGCCGCAGATAAATCTTGCTGGTGCAGCCACGCGATGTAATCCCGATAAGGGCGAGGGCGTTGGAGGTGCAATTCCTCGCCCTGGGAGAATGCTTGATAAAATGCAAAAACTTCCTCAAGAACGATCGCCAGCGACCACCCATCTAAAACTAAGTGGTGGTGGCTCAAAATAAACTGAAAAGTATCTGTTTCTAACTGCGCCAGTGCAATGCGAATTAAGGGAGCTGATGTCAAGTCAAAGCCCTGCTCTCGATCGGCTTTTAGGAACGTTTCTAGCTGCTGTTGTTGTGCGGAGGCCGAGAGCGATCGCCAGTCCATCTGCTGCCAAGATAATACAGCCTGCTTACGCACCGCTTGCACGGGTTCTTTCAATTTTTTCCACACGAAACAAGTCCGCAAAATGGGATGCCTGTCTACAACTTTTTGCCAACTCTTTCTAAACGCAGAAACATTGAGATCACCGCGCAAGACGCACAGCAGTTGCCCGAAATATACGCCCGATTCTGCTGGCTGGTAAAGGGAATGAAAGAGAATGCCCTGCTGCGCTGGGGAGAGGGGATAAAAATCTTCGATATTGCCTTTGATCATATTAAAGCTCTCCCAAAATTGCGGTAATGTTGTCTAAATCGTCCTGGCTCCACTGGCTCCACTTAAACTCTGCAAAGTCAGAAGGAGTGCAGCCGCCTGCGTCGGGGGACTGACAGTATTGAATTAGCGAGCGCAGCGATTCTATAAAGCCCGTTGCCAAATTTTCAATGCTTTCTCGTCGGTGAATGTTTTCGCTGTACGTCCAATCTAATTGCAGCTTGCTGCTGGCAATAAATCCGTTAATTTCCAGCAGGTAACGCCGATTTCCGCGCGGGCTGCGAATGGGGCCACTAGGCTTGGAGGACAGCATGAATAAAGAAGATTTCGGCAGCACTTGGTCAAACTGTCCGAGATAGTTAAAGCTTACCTCAGCTTGCGGCAATTTGTGCAAGTTTTTAGCAATTTCTGGCTTTAAATATCGTTGGACACCGCAGCCAACACCGCGATTTGGCACGGCGCGTAACTGCTCTTTCACTGATTTGATGGCAGCCCCTAGATCGGAAGGTTTTTCTAAATTTAACAGGACGGGGAAAACTGCTGTGAACCAGCCGATTGTGCGCGACAAATCTACTCCTTCAAATAGATCTTCGCGCCCGTGACCTTCTAAGTCCAGTAAAAGTGAGTTATTGCCTGTCCAGCGTTCAAATGCCTGACCTAAAGCAGTTAGCAATACATCATTAATTTGAGTGCGATAAGCGGCAGGTACTTCTTGCAGGAGCAGTTTTGTTTCTTCAACACTCAAAGCAACGGATACTGTCTTTTCAGATGCAACTAAATTGGCTGCGTTTGGGAAATCCACCGGCAAGCGAGAAGTTGGTTGGTGAGAAAGGGCGAACCAGTAATCGAACTCTCCCTGCAATTCGGGTGATCGCACCCAATCATGCAAGCGTTCTGCCCACTGCTTAAATGAGGTTGTTTTGGGCGGTAGCGCGACTGTTTCGTCGCGGCTAATTTGCTCATAAGCTGTCTGGAAATCTTCAATTAAAATTCGCCACGAAACCCCATCAACTGCTAAGTGATGAATAACCAATAACAAGCGATTTGGCTGATGTTTGCCCAAGTCAAATAGGGCAGCGCGAAGTAATGGCCCCTCTGACAAATTCAAACTGCCTTGCAACTGAGTGGCGGCGGTTTGGAAAGCGGCTTCTCGCTCCTTTGGAAGTAGCGACGACAAATCAATGCAGGTAAATGGAGCAACTTCGTCGGGATTGGCGAGATACTGCTGCCAGCCAGACTCTCCTCGTGCAAAACGCAGACGCAGTGCGTCGTGGTGCTTCAGCAATTCTTGCAAAACTGACTCAATTAATGCAGGTTCGAGAGGTTGCTGCAACTCTAAAAGCACCGCCTGATTCCAGTGGTGTGGATCGGAGAGATTTTGCTCGAAAAACCAGTGCTGAATCGGTGTCAGAGGAACTTCGCCAATGATTAATCCCTGTTCCGATTGTTGGGTCCCAGCTATATCGGTGACGGCTGCTAACTGTGCAATGGTTTGGTGTTGAAACAGTTGTTTTGGAGTGAGCCGCAACCCGGCTTGATTGGCTTTAGAAATGACTTGAATGCTGAGGATAGAATCGCCGCCCAATTCAAAGAAATTGTCGTCAATTCCCACTTGTTCTAACCCCAATACTTGCGCCCAAATTTCTGCCAGGATTTTCTCAATAGCCGTGCTTGGCGCGGCTAATGCCTCTTCGAGTTCAGGGCGATCGCGATCCGGTGCGGGAAGCGCCTTGCGATCGACTTTGCCGTTGGGAGTTAGAGGCAGCGATTCCAGCATCACGAAGGCAGCAGGCACCATGTATTCGGGCAGCTTTTGTTGCAGGTAGCCGCGCAGGTTGCTGATGCTGGGAAGTTTGTCTTGGTTAAGCACTAAATAAGCGACTAAACGCTTGTTGCCCGAACCGTCATCGCGGGCGATCGCAGCAGCATCCCGCACGGCGCAGTGCTGTCTCAGGGTTTCCTCAATTTCTCCCAATTCGATGCGATAGCCCCGCATTTTCACTTGGCTATCAATTCGCCCCAGATATTCGATATTTCCATCTGGCAAATAACGCGCCCTGTCGCCAGTTTTGTAAAGGCGCGCGTCGGGTGAGTTGCTAAAAGGATTTGGAATAAATTTCTGGGCCGTTAATTCGGGGCGATTCAGATAGCCTCTGGCCAATCCTGCGCCACCGATATGCAGTTCCCCTGGCACTCCAATTGGCAAAGGTTGCAAATAGCGATCTAAGATGTAAAGCTGCGTGTTGGCTATGGGGCGACCGATGGGGACAATTCCAGGATAGCGCTGGCGCGTACAAGCCCAAAAACTTACGTCTACAGCCGCTTCAGTGGGGCCATAAAGATTGTGCAATTCAGCATTCAAACGGTTAAAAAAGCGCTCCTGAAGTTCAAAGGATAGCGCTTCGCCACTGGTGATGACACGCTTGAGGCAGTGACAAAAATCGAGTCCAGGTTCTTCGAGGAACAGTTGCAGCATTGAGGGAACGAAATGGAGTGTGGTAATTTGCTGCCCAGGAATGAGTTCCACTAAATAAAAACCATCGCGATGGCCTTCTGGTCGAGCTATGATTAGACGCGCTCCTGTCAGCAACGGCCAGAATAATTCCCATACTGATACGTCGAAGCTAAACGGTGTTTTCTGCAAAACACGATCGCTTGCAGTTAATTCGTAGGCATCCTGCATCCACAACAAGCGATTGCAAATGCCTTTGTGAGTATTAGCAGCTCCCTTTGGCTTTCCAGTCGAGCCTGACGTATAGATGACGTAAGCTAGGTTTTCAGCAGTAACTGCGACGGTGATATTTTCTTCCTTTTGTCGAGCGATAGCTTGCCAATCGGCATCCAGACAAATCGCGCTCGTGCCCACTTCGGGCAGCTTTTCTACCAGATGCTTTTGTGTCAGCAGCACAGGCGTTTGAGCGTCTTTTAACATGAAAACCAATCGCTCTGGTGGATAGCCTGGATCGAGCGGAACGTAAGCGCCGCCTGCTTTGAGAATACCGAGAATGCCGATCGCCATCTCAAGCGATCGCTCGACACAAATCCCCACCAAAACTTCTGGTTTTACACCGAGTTTTTGCAGGTAGTGCGCGACTTGATTCGCTCGTTTATTCAGTTCGCCGTAGGTGAGTTTTTGGTCTTCAAATACGACTGCAATGGCATCGGGATTTCGAGCTACCTGCGCTTCAAATAATTTATGAATGCAGCGATCGCTCGGATAATCGGCGCGGGTGTCATTCCACTCTACCAACAACTGATGCCGCTCTTTTTCGCCCAGCAACGGCAACTCTTCAATCCGCCGCTCTGGGTTGGCAGCTATGCCCTGCAGCAAGGTGAGAAAATGCCCCGCCATCCGCCTAATAGTGACCGCATCAAATAAATCCGTACTGTATTCAAACTGACCGCTAATTTCTTCCTGCTTTTCTTCTAAATACAGCGTTAAGTCAACTTTTGCTGTCTGATTCTCAACATCTAAAAGAGTGAGATTGAGTCCGGCTATTGATTCCGCAGCAACAGGTGGAGTTTGCAAAACAAAAGCAACTTGGAACAGTGGATTGTAGCTCAAATTTCTATCGGGTTGCAACTCTTCAACCAGTTTCTCAAACGGCAAATCCTGGTGAGCGTAAGCTTCTAAACTCACCTCCCGAATGCGAGCGAGCAACTGCCGAAAAGTGGGAGTACCTGACAAATCAGTTCGCAATACTAAACTATTGACAAAAAACCCGATTAGCCCTTGAATTTCCGCCCGGTTGCGGTTGGCGATGGGAGAGCCAACGGGGATATCTGCCTGTCCTGTATAGCGATAGAGCAACGTTTTAAAGGCTGCTAGCAGTGTCATAAACAGGGTGGCATTTTCCTGGCGGCTGAGCTTTTTGAGGGCTGACCTTAGCGTTCTGGGGATGAGGAATGATTCTTTCGCGCCCCGATAGGTTTGCACCGGGGGACGGGGGCGATCGGCTGGCAATTCCAGCAAGGGGGGAGCGCCACTGAGCTGCTTTTTCCAGTAGTTAAGTTGAGTTTGCAAGCGATCGCCCGCAAGCCATTCCCGCTGCCAAATAGCAAAATCGGCGTACTGTATGGAAAGTTCGGGAAGTGGGGATGGTTTGCCAATCGCAAACGCTTCGTAAAGTGCTGCTAATTCTTGCAGAAAGACTCCGATTGACCAGCCATCAAAAATAATGTGGTGTAGCGTCAGCAGCAAGACAGATTCCTCAGCATCTAACTGTAGCAAACTAGCTCGCAACAGCGGCCCTTTGGTTAAATCAAAAGGTTTGCTAGCTTCTTCTGCAGCCAGTTGTTTTACTTTTTCTTCTCGCTCAGTTTCCGCCAATTGTTGCAGGTCTAAAACTTGCAGCCCGAAATTAAAATTCTCACCAACCACCTGCACGGGTTGACCATCTACAGTGGCAAATGTCGTCCGCAAAGCTTCGTGACGGCGCACAATTTCCTTGAAACTTAGCTCTAGCACTCCTACATTTAGCCTGCCTTCCAGTAACACAGCCGCCGGAAGGTTGTAAAAAGGGTTTCCCGGTTCAAATTGATCAATAAACCACAGTCTTTGCTGGGCAAAAGACGTGGGAAATGCAAATACTTCTTCTTCTGCAGTATTTGCTGAGTCGTGAGTATCTGTTAGAGGTTTTTCGGAAAAATGCACCGTCATTGGATTAGTAACTGATAATTGGTAATTGGGGTTGCAGCCGATATTTAGGGATTGGTTATGAGTTATGGGCTGCAATCCCATGACTCATCACTGATTTGTGGTTAGCGCAAAGATGACAGTTTCATGCGGTACGCCGATCGCGAAACGGGCGCGATCGCGGGTTCTTCAACGGCCGCATTTTTGTTTTTGGCATCATTAATCTTTTCTGCAAGTACGGCGAGCGATCGTCCTGCAAAAATATCGCACAAAGGCAATTCTATCTGACAAGATTCTCGTACCTTTGCTGCTAATTGAATTGCCAGGAGCGAATTTCCTCCTAGTTCAAAAAAGTTATCGGCAATGCTTAACTGTTCGATGCCGAGAACCTCACAGCAAATTCTCGCTAACATTGCCTCAATAGGGGTGCGTGGCGCGACAAAAATCTTTGCTTCTGGAATTGCGGCATCCGGTTCGGGCAGTGCCTTGCGGTTAACTTTGCCGTTCGCCGAAAGCGGCAGCGCCTCCAGAATTATAAATATAGGTGGCACCATATAATCGGGCAGTTTTTCACTCAGAAATTGGCGCAATTCTTCAACCGCAATAACAGCCTTTTGTTGGGGAACGATATATGCTACTAAGCGCTTTTGACTGTGATTTTCTCCGAATGCGGTGACAATGGATGCTTTGACTGCTGGGTGCTCGTTCAAAGCAGCTTCAATTTCTCCGGCTTCGATGCGGAATCCTCGAATTTTAAGGCGGAAATCTTCTCGCCCTAAAAATTCGATGTTGCCGTCCGGGAGGAAGCGCCCTAAATCTCCCGTTCGGTACAAGCGATCGCCCGTGACGGGGTGCGTGAGGAAGCTGGCGCGAGTTTTTTCTTCATTCCGCCAGTATCCTTTTGTCAGTCCAACTCCGGCACAGCACATCTCGCCGGCAACCCAGACGGGGCAGTCTTCGAGCCTTTCATTCAAAATGTAATAGCGGGTGTTAGCGATCGGCGATCCGTAGGGAATGCTCTTCCAAGAAGGGTCAACAGTTTCTACCGGATACCAAATATTCCAAAGGGTAGTTTCGGTTGGCCCGCCGACACTGACAACGCGGCATCCTTTGACGATCGCCCTTAACCTCTGAGGCAGCGTTACTGGAATCCAATCTCCGCCGAGAAACGCCCAGCGCAAGCAATCGGGCAACACCTCAGAACGTCCGGCAGCGCAATCGAGCAGCATTTCCATCATCGGCGGAACCGAGTTCCAAATGGTGACGCGCTCTTTTACCATCAATTGAGTCCAGTGAGCGGGGTCTAGCCGTTGTGCGGCATCGGGAATGACGATCGCTCCCCCGGCTGCTAGGATGCCGAAGATATCGTAAACCGACATATCGTGGTGCAGTGCGGTGACTGCGATCGCGCGATCGCACTCGGCCACATTAAACACTTGATTGGTCTGAGCGATCGCATTGACTGCACCTCGGTGCGCGATCGCCACGCCTTTCGGCAAGCCAGTTGAGCCGGAAGTATAAATCACATAAGCTAAATCTTCCGGTTGCTGCACCGACTCCAAAGCTTCGCTGCTTTCGGCCACCAATTCCTCAGTATCGAGACAAATTCGCCGCACATTTTCCGGCCATTCCCATCGCTGATTTA
This sequence comes from Microcoleus sp. Pol12B4, assembly GCF_036701385.1. NCBI lineage: Bacteria > Bacillati > Cyanobacteriota > Cyanophyceae > Oscillatoriales > Microcoleaceae > Microcoleus > Microcoleus sp. Pol12B4. The sequence goes on from NZ_JAUBQR010000108.1 coordinate 15,542, forward strand.
ACTGAGATTGCGTCAAAACAATCTCAACTTCGCCATTTTCCAGCAAATACCACAGCCGCTCTTTTGGTAGCGCCGCATCTACGGGCAAATAAGCTGCCCCGGATGCGAGAATGCCCAGCACAGCGACGATTTGCTCCCATCCTTTTTCCATAACCACGGCAACCAACTGGTTAGGGCGAGCTCCCAGCTTCCGCAATCGGTGAGCGACTTGATTCGATCTCCGGTATAGTTCCTCATAAGTGAGGGTGCGCGTTGAAGTAATCACGGCGGATTGCTGCGATCGCGAGGCTACTTGCTGAGCAAATAGCTCGTGCAGCAGTGCATCGGGAATGGGTGCTTCGATGCCGTTAGCGACAGCTTGCTGCTGCAACTGCGCCGTTCCCTGCCAAGCTTCCTCCGAGCTTGCGAGGCGCTGCAACAGGCGGCAATAGGCGTCAAACATATCGTCGATTAGCCCTTGGGGGAAGAGTTCTTCCACCGCATCCCAGCTAAAAGACAGCCCCTGGGCGGTTTCGGTAAATTGCGCGTCTATCCAAACTTGCGGCGTTTGACCGATGATGTGAACCAGTTCTCCCAATTCTTGAATGAGAGAGAAGATAGAGGAATCTTCACCAGGCGCGTTTTGCGGATCGATCGTAAACACGACCGGCATCAGCGCGGAGGTGGTGCCTTGCGCTTGGGCGAGTTCTCGCAAAACGCGCACGCCGCTGACGTACTGGTGCTCTAAATCTTGCCAAAGCTGTTCTTGCAATCGCTTAGCCCGTACTTCAAAACACTCTCGCTTCGAGTTATCTACTTCTAGCAAAGTAAACGAGGCAAATTCTCCAATAATCTCCTCAACTTGAGGGTGCAGGGGAAGGCGATTGAAGCGCGGCACGTTGAGGGTAAACCGAGGCGTTTTGCTCCACAGTCCGAGAACCTCGGCATACGCAGCGAGCAATAAACCCGTAGGAGTGAGGCTGGCGCGAGCTGTGCGCGTTTTGAGGCGCTGCCAGGTTTCCAAGTCTAAGCGATCGCTCCAGCGTTTAAATCGCGGCTGCGTTAAGGAATTCGGGTGTTTGGCGAGGGGCAATTCCGGCGCTGGTGGCAGGGTTTTGAGGCGATGGAGCCAGTAATCTAAGGATTGCTGGAAAAGTGGAGAGTTTTCTAAGGCGATCGCAGCTAACACGCAGTCGCGGAAAGACAGTTGCAAGGGCGAGATCGCAATATTGGGTTCGCGGTAAAACTTTACCAAATCGCCAAACAAGATTTGAAAACTCCAGCCGTCTATGCACAAGGCGTCAATGCTGATGTGGAGCCGGGTGCGGCGCCCCTTAATTTTGGAAGCGCAAATCTCGAACAGCGGCCAGCGATCGAGCGGCAGCACTTGGTGAGAAAGGCGATCGCGGATTGCTTCGAGTTGTTCGCCGGCAACCTCTGGAGCGAGCGATCGCAAATCCAAAACCTCAATTTTATAAGCGGGCACGTTTTCCAGAATTTGTTGCTGTCCGTTCGGCAGTACGATCGCCCGCAGCATATCGTGACGCTCTACAACTCGCTGCCACGCGAGGCTAAACCGCTCTAAATCTAACTCGTCGCTCTCAATTTCTACATAGCCGTGAATGGCAACATTCCCCATTTCAAAGAAGCTATTTCTCCCGATCCAGTACGCCTGCTGCATTTCATTGAGCGGAAATGGCTTGTAGCGATTTTGAGGATCGGGGGCGATCGCGGGCAGTGAAATCAGGGGTTCGCGCGACTGCTGGCTCTTAGCTTGTGCGATCGCCAGTGTCAGACTGGCGACTGTGGGGGATTGAAACAGACAGCGCAGCGATAGCTCGACTTGAAAGCGATCGCGCACCTTGGCAATCAGTTGAGTTGCCAGCAAAGAGTGACCTCCCAACTCAAAGAAATTGTCATTGATTCCCACCTGTTTTAAACCCAGAACCTCAGCCCAAATATCAGCTAATACTTGTTCTTCTAAAGTCTCAGGAGCGATAAAATCTGCCTCTGAACTGTTGGTTTCCAGCGCCGGAAAAGCTTTGAAATCTACCTTGCCGTTTGGCGTTAATGGCATCGCTTCTAAAAACATGAAACTGGCAGGCACCATATAATCTGGCAGTTGTTCCCGGAGAAAAGAACGCAGATTTTTAATCAGTGCAGAGTTCCCAATGCTGAGTGCTGAGTTTAAAACGAGGTAAGCGATTAAGCGCTTGCCGCCTGAATCTTCCTCGCGCGCGAGAATGACTGCTTCTTGCACGTCTGGATGTTGGCTGAGTGCGGATTCGATTTCTCCTAACTCAATGCGGAAACCGCGAATTTTCACTTGGCGATCGATGCGATCGAGAAATTCTAAATTCCCGTCGGGGAGATAGCGGACTAAATCGCCTGTTTTGTAAAGGTGATCGCTTTGGACTTTGCTAAAAAGATCGGGAATAAATTTTTCTCGATTCAGATCCGAACGGTTGATATATCCTCTGGCAACCCCCGCACCTCCTATATAAAGTTCGCCGGGAACTCCGATCGGAACGGGTTGCAAATTAGCATCAAGTACATAGGTGCGGGCATTTGGAATTGGACGACCAATCGGCAAGGTTTTTGCGGAGTTTTTAACCGCAGAGGGCGCAGAGGGCGCAGAGGGGAGAGAAGAGGAGGAGGAAGAGGGGAGAGAGTCGCACCACGTGGCGACAATGGTTGTTTCTGTGGGGCCGTAAGTATTGACAAGTCGTACTTTTTCTGAAACGCACTTTTGCCACTGATTCAGGGATGCTGAAAGTGCGGTTTCTCCGCCAATAATTGTCAAGCGCACTGACGGGGGAAATTCTGCTTTTTCGGCGCTGAGTCTGGCAGTTAATTCGCGCCAGTAAGCTGTCGGCAAATCTAAGACGGTGATTTGCCATTCCCGGCATTTTTGCAGGAAGGAAGAAATGCTATCTAACATGGAGTTTCCGCGCAGTACCAAAGTGGCACCTCGCGTTAAACAGGGATAGATTTCTTCAGCGCTGGCGTCGAAGCTGAGGGAAGCGAATTGAAGAACGCGATCGCCTGCTTTAATGCCATATTCGACACTTGCAGCCTGCGTATAATTCGCCAAAGATTGATGCTGCACCATCACTCCCTTTGGCTTGCCGGTAGACCCGGATGTATAGATGATATAAGCGAGGTTTTCTGGCCCAACGGCGCTATCAGGATTTGACTGATTTTCATGAGCGATCGTCTGCCAGTCTGCATCCAAGCAAATCACAGAAATATTATTTTGGGCTGGGGTTTCTGCTTTTAATTCTGCTTGCGTTAGCAATACCCTAACTCCAGCGTCTTCTAACATGAAGGTGAGGCGTTCTTTAGCATAGTTCGGATCGAGGGGTAAATAAGCGCCACCTGCTTTTAATACGCCTAAAATTCCGACTATCGCATCGAGCGATCGCCCCATATACACTCCGACTATCGCATCTGGTTTTACGCCGAAGGAGTGCAAATAATGGGCAAGTTGATTCGCGCGATCGTTCAGTTCTCGGTAGGTCAAACTTTGGCATTCAAATTGCACCGCAACAGCCTCAGGGGTTTTCGCAGCCTGCGCTTCAAATAAGCGGTGAATGCACGCATTTTGAAAATAATTTATTCGAGTATTGTTCCACTCAACTAAAAGTTGCTGGCGCTCGGTTTCTGCAAGCAGCGGTAAATCTGATACACGCGCGGAGGGATTCGCAACTATGCCTTCTAATAAGTTCTGAAAATACCTCGCCATTCGCGCAATTGTGGTCGGTTCAAATAAGTCTACGCTGTATTCAAACCACCCTCTAATACCTGTTGTTGTGGCTTCTAATTCCAAGGTTAAATCGAAATTTGCTGTCCCGCTGTGAATCTGTTGGCAGTTCAGGCTTAAACCTGGTAATTCTAAGGCGAATTCGGAGGCATTTTGAAAGGCAAACATCACCTGAAATAAAGGCGAATGGCTTAAATCTCGATTCGGCTGCAATTCTTCTACGAGCTTTTCAAATGGCAATTCTTGGTGTGCATAAGCGCCTAAAGTTACCTCCCGAATGCGAGCCAGCAACTCTCGAAAAGTGGGATTTCCGGTTAAGTCAGATCGCAAAACTAAAGTATTGACAAAAAATCCAATTAATGATTCGGTTTCGCTGCTGTTGCGGCTGGCAATTGGTGAACCGAGGAGGATATCTTCTTGCCCGGTGTAGCGGTAAAGCAGCGTATTGAATGCTGCCAGCAAAGTCATAAATACAGTGGTTTTTTCGCGACGACTCAATTGCCTAATTGCCTCGGTTAAGTGTTCTGGCAATTCAAATAATTGCCGACCTCCCTTGTAACTTTGAACAGCGGGACGAGAAAAGTCTGTTGGTAAATTTAGAACCGCTGCGCTGCCACTTAACTGCTGCTTCCAGTAAGTAAGTTGAGTTTCTAATATTTCTCCCTGCATTTGTTGGCGCTGCCAAGTTGCAAAGTCTGCATACTGAATTGGCAGCGGTGGAAGCGAGGCTAAATTTTTATTAGAAAATCCTTCATACAATGCCGCTAGTTCCCGTAAAAATACGCCCAAAGACCACCCATCGAAAATGATATGGTGGGCGGACAAAAGCAGAGTATGTTCTGTTTCAGATAGGCGCAGAAGTTTTGCACGCAGCAGATTTGGTTTAGTTAAATCAAAGGGCAAATCGGCTTCTTCCGCAGACAGTTTTTGCGCTTTTTTCTCGCGTTCCCCAGGGGGGCAATGGCTCAAATCTATCAGCGGTAATCGGAAACTTTTCGCCTCAAAAATAACTTGTATCTGTTCTTTTTCCCCACCAGCAAACGCAGTTCTTAAAATCTCGTGCCGCTCGATAATTTTCTCAATACTTTGCCTGAGTGCTTCTGCATTAAGTTTCCCCGTCATCCGAACCGCACCGCAGAGATTGTAGAAGGGGTTTCCCGGTTCCAATTGGTCGAAGAACCACAAGCGCTCTTGGGCAAAAGACAGGGGGATGTTTTGTAGGCGAGAAACGGTTTGAATATACGCCATTTTCGGCGCTTCTGCCAATTTTTCTAAAATTTTTCCTGCCAGTTGAGTAAAGCTTAATTCCTGGAATAAGTCTTCTATTGATAAAGCTATTTTTAGATTTGTTTCGATCTGATTTTTAAATTCAAACACCGCCAATGAATCGAAACCCGAATTACTAAAAGCTTCTGCCGATTGGATTTGGGAAAGGCTGACTTTCAGCACTCTCGCTACCTGCTGTCGCAAATAGGTTTCTAACTGTGCCTGCCGTTCTTCTAACTCTGCTGTCAGCAGAATTTCTCGCGTGAGTCGATCGTCGATTTTTACCGAATCAGCTAACTCTAAAACGCTACTCGCTACTACTTCCAAATTGTCAGCTAGAAAGTCAGCATAGGCGGCGCGACGTTGAATTTTACCGCTAGTCGTTTTCGGAATGCTTCCGGGCTTAATCAGCACTACTCCATAAACTTGCACTTCATATTCTTGAGCAATGCGGGATCGGATGGCGCTGATAATTTCCTCGGCATTATCCGGCGCTTTGCGAGATTGTAATTCTTGCACGATAACGAGCTGTTCTTCGCCTGCGACTTCCACCGAGAATGCCGCGATCGCCCCCTGCCGCAAACTGGGATGGCTGCGCTCTGCTGTTCTTTCTATATCTTGGGGGTAAAGATTGCGACCTCGGATGATAATCAAATCTTTGAGTCGCCCTGTAATAAACAGTTCTCGATCGCGTAAAAAGCCTAAATCTCCAGTTCGCAAAAATGGCCCTTCGCCGGTATCTGAAAGATATGCTTGGAAGGTTTTTTCTGTCTCTTCTGGGCGATTCCAATAGCCTCGCGCAACTGTTTCGCCAGCTACCCAAATTTCTCCGACTTCCTGCAGCTGGCACTGCGTCAGAGATTCGGGATTGACGATCGCAACTTTAGTGCCAAATTCAGGGAAACCGCAGCCGACTAAAGTTCTCGCGCC
>NZ_JAUBQR010000109.1:0-21384 GCF_036701385.1 Microcoleus sp. Pol12B4
AATTAACAGATTGCTAAGCGTCAAGATAGTTTTATGGCAAATCCAATAGATGACATTGCTCGACAAGCTCGCGAGGGTTCGGTTGCATCGATTATTCAAATCCTTAATGACGAACTGGCACAGATAGGGGTCAGGGCCCGAGCTGTGTTTGCAGACGGGGTCCTGCAACTGCTGTGCGAAGCTGCAACGCCCCAACTGCTCGAAGAGTCTAGTTTGGTCGATCGAGTCCGAGACATTTTGGAACGCATTTCGCCCCGCTATATTCGCCGAGTTAACATCAACAGCCGGCTTGTTCGAGAACACCAACTGCTATGGCTGGAAGAAATTAGTCGCGATCCGGATAATCAACTTTTGTGGTCTCAAGAAATTAAACTCCGAAAGCCGAATTTGTTCAAGCGTTTAGCCACCGCCCATCACGAACGCCAAGCTTTCTCCGGCAAGCGGGCTTTGCCGAGAATGGCTATACCTCGATCGATGCAGCAACCGCGGCAATTTCAGCGCGGTATTGTCGGCGGCATCAGCTTGACCGTGCTGTTGCTTGCAGCAGTGGCCGCCATCCACAAAGGACTTAATTCCCAAGTACCAAACAGCACACAAGCCAGTTCCCAAGCAGTTGCCAGTGCCCCTCCCTCTGAAGCAAAACCTGCTTTGAAAATTTCTAAGAAGACTGTTAATTCTGCTGTTGACTCTTTTGCCCAAGCAGTGCGAGTAGCCGAACAAGCAGCCACCGAGGGCAAAACCGCTCAATCTCGCGAGGATTGGTTAGTCGTAGCTGCTAAGTGGCAGCAAGCTTCCGATTTGATGGCCGCCGTGCCTTCCAAGCATCCCCGCTACACAATGGCTCAGAACCGAACGGCACTTTACCGTCAAAATAGCGATAAAGCCCAACAGGAAGCACAAAATAAGTAAGCAGGTAAGTCGGATAAATTTAACCCTAGAGTTCGCCGCGCTGCTCTAGGTGTCGTGAAAAATGAGTTTTTGAGTCAAAACTCGGAAACTCTCAGCTATGTTATGAGTGATAATTTGGGGATTTGGAATTTTTGCGCTCGGCGTTACTCGATCGGCAGATTTGTATCACAATAAAAATTTGTTAGGATCACAAGCTTAAATAGGAAACATCACACAGTCAGAAGATGGGTATCACTAAGCGGTCTCTAGAAAAGCTTCATACTACTAATAACCGTCAAAATTAGCGAGAATGGGATTGATAATCATCCGGTAAAGGATGGTAAAGTTCATCCCGTACAGATCCAAGCGTAGAAAACAGGAAAATAAAACTCGGTCCTATCTGGGTATATTTTTACATATCGAGTCACCCGCCGACAGGCTGCACAAACACAGAAAGCAGGCTCATAACGGTCAAGCCGACAGTTATCGAGAGGTTCTAGATTGGCAGCGGGAGCCGGCTCAAACATCTTAGAATAAAGGCTTGGTTGCCATGATCGATCGCCAGGGAAATCAAGACTTTACTTTGATCGACCGATCGCCGTCAGAGTCTTGCACTTTGCATTTTCCGCAAATCGCAGAACCAGTATCAGTCCAAAAATTTCTGGATCGTCTTATGCAGTACCAGGTCGATCCTGCCCTTCTTGGGCGACAAATTTGCCAAATTCTCGCCACCAGCTTTGATCGAGAACTCCTGCTGTTGCAAATAGCCAATACTTTGGGGGTTGCATGGGGGGCAGATTTCTGTTTGGTTACTGCTGTGGTTGGCCAAAAAGTAGTACATCCGAGTGCTTACTGGCAAAATAGCAGCGATTTTCCCTATGTTGGCGGTGTTGCCGATTCCACCGAAACACCGGAACACCCCCAAAGCACAAGATTAAAATCGCCTAGCATATCACTAGAACATCCTGTTTGGGCAAACGTCCTAGCAGACGGCGAGATAGTGGCTATATCCGACTATCTTGATAGTCCGGCAGCTCCATCGCCCAATTCCCCTGTGACTGCGTTGCCTTTTCGGGCAATTTTGGCAGGGTCTGTGCGATTTGGAGGGGCTGTAAATGGCATGGTGATTGTTGGTAAGTCGCAACCTCACGAGTGGTCGATAGCCGATCGGCAGCGCCTTGAAGCAGCATCAGACACGATCGGCATCGCGATTTCTCACATTCAAAAAACTCAAGAAATTGCCAACTTAAACGAACAGTTACAGCGACAAGCTAAATACAAAAATCTACTCATGTCAGTGGCTGCATCGATCGACACAAATTCAGAAGTCGATCGAATATTGCAGCAAGTTGTTGAAAATACCGTCGATACGCTGGAAGTAGATAGAGGGCAAATTCTGCTATTGAAATATACAGATCCTCTATTTACAACTCGCTCTCCCAATCAAACTCCCAAAGCAAAAGTCGAATTAGTTTGCGAATCCGTTATAAAAAAAGCTCCAAACAAACAGCCAATAACACAAAGCGTTATCGGAAAAAAAAGCTCAACATCTCAAACAAAAAACAAGGATAAAACTGCTAATTCCCCATCCAAAATCCCCAACTCAAAACCAAATAACTATTCCGGTTTTTGGCTGTCAGAATCTAATTTGTGCCACCAAGCATTCCACCGTGCACCCAGACCCCTAGCCATCGCTGACCCAGGCGTATTAATCGGCAAAGAACAAGAAGCAGCGACAGAAATTTTGAAACTCCAAGACATTCGCGGCTTGCTGCTGGTTCCCTTCACTGGCAGTAGCTGCCAGGAAACAGTCTTGGGGTTCTTGGTTTTGCAGCACTCCGAGCCACGGATTTGGACCCCGGAAGAATTAGAAGTTCTCGAATCAGTCAGCGCTCAAGTCAGCAAGATGATTACCCAAACTCAAACGCTTAAGGAATTGCAAACCGTCGTCTTCGACAGGACCTCTCAGTTGCAGCAAAGTCTAGACCTGCAGGGGAAACTGTACGAACAATCTGCTAATCAGCTAGAACAAATGCGCAAATTGAAGCTGATTAAAGACGAGTTTCTCAGCACTCTGAGTCACGAGTTGCGTACCCCTTTAACAATCATGAAACTGGCGATTCTGATGCTCAAACAAGCTGAACTGCCGTCAGCGAATCGGACTAAGTATCTCGACATACTAGAACAGCAATGTTCTAAGGAAACTGCTCTGGTTAGCGATTTGCTGGCCCTCAAGCAGTTTGAGCTTCAGCAAGTCCCGATTTCTCTAATCAAAATCGATCTCAACCGTTTATTTCAAGATTTAGTTAGGGATTTTGAAAAACAGTGGGCGGATAAGCAATTGACTCTGAAGGTGGATTTGCCCAAGTTGACCCCTTGCTGGGAAACTGACCCGGACATTCTCAATCGGGTACTCCTAGAACTACTGACGAATGCTGGAAAATACTCTGCTTCTGGAACGGCGGTAGTTTTGGAGGCATCTGAGGCAGCCGGCTATATTGTCCTGAGCATTTCTAATTTCGGGCGTGGCATTTCTGCTGCTGATTTGCCCCACATCTTTGACAAGTTCCGCCGTGGCACTGGCATTACTGATCAAGCTATCGCCGGTACGGGTTTGGGTCTGGCGCTGGTAAAGTGTTTAGTGCAGCACTTGAATGGTACTATTGATGTGTCTAGCTGTCCGGCAGAAAGTTCAGAATCTGACAATTTGTGGCGCACATCTTTTACTCTGACTCTGCCGCAATTTGCAGCGGAATTCTGTAATGTAGAAGAATAGTTCGGTTGAGAAGCTGCTGGGAATTGGCAGCGAACAGGCCAAACTAGAAGACTTGCCAGAAAAGGGAGATTTGGAAATGTCGTAAACGCTACCAAGTCCTCTGTTTTGAATTGTTGGTCGGGTTGCCGTCTAAATTGCAGCTTCTCGATTGTTGATTTTCCCGAGGAGTTATATTATGTCTGGTTATTGGCCTGTAATTAGCGCGTCTTTGTAGTAAGTACGACTGTCCTCTATTTATGAATAAATCAGGACTTGCATTACTTACTAGGAACTTAATTATAATTGTATAGCCGGAGATGATATTACGCAGTATAGACCAAAGAAACTGAGTTTTTAACTGTTTCAAAGGCCTGCAACCCGTCTTTTCGTACAAGCGGGTTTCTGCCTCCTGGATTGTCCCCTAAAATTGTCACGGTGCATGGAATTCGATCGCCAATATTATGCTCACAAAAGCTGCACCTAAAACCCTGCGTTGGCAACGTTCTAAATATTCGCCACTGGCACGGCAAATAGACATTTTTGCAGCGGCGGGAAAGTTTATGTTTTTTTTGTGGTGGGACGCACTGCTGCAAAATAGTTCGCCTCATACTAGAAGAATTCGCGCTCATTGGTTGGTCAATACTTTGCTCAATTTAGGCCCGACTTTTATTAAAATCGGGCAGTCTCTCTCGACTCGGGCGGATTTGCTGCCGCTTGAGTATGTGAAGGAACTCGAACAGTTGCAAGATCGGGTTCCTCAGTTTAGTTCTGAAGAGGCGATCGCTCTTGTAGAATCAGAGTTAGGCAAGGATATTTATGCTTTGTACCGCGATTTTGACCCCTTGCCACTGGCTGCTGCGAGTCTGGGGCAGGTGCACAAAGCGAGGCTGCACACCGGGGAAGATGTGATTGTGAAGGTGCAGCGTCCGGGTTTGGAAAGTTTATTTGATTTGGATGTGAAAGCGGTGCGCCAAGTGATGCGTTTTTGCGCTCGCTATTTGCCTGGGACGCGCAAATATGACCTGGAATCTATTTATCACGAGTTTTTTAAGATTTTATATCAAGAAATTGACTACGTGCAAGAAGGTAAAAATTCCGATCGCTTTAGCCATAATTTTCGAGAATATCCTCAGGTTATTGTCCCGAAAGTCTACTGGCAATACACAACTAAAAAAGTGCTGACTCTAGAATACGCACCAGGTATTAAGGTAGACGACCGCATTAGTTTAGAGGCGATTGGAGTCGATATTGTGAAGCTCAATCAACTGGGAATTTGCTGTTATTTAAAACAGTTGTTAATTGACGGTTTTTTTCAAGCTGACCCGCATCCGGGAAATTTGGCGGTGACAGAAGATGGTAGCTTGATTTTTTACGATTTTGGGATGATGGCTGAGGTGAAGTCTCTGGCTAAAGACCAAATGGTCAAGACTTTTTTTGCTGTGATGAGAAAGGATACTGACGAGGTACTCAATACTTTAATTTCAATCGGCTTAGTTGAGCCGATGCCGGATATGATGCCGGTACGCCGGCTGATTGCTTTTCTTTTGGATAAGTTTATTGATAAGCCGATCGACTTTCAAGCTTTTAATGAAATTAAAAACGAACTTTACATCATGTTCGAGCAGCAACCGTTTCGCTTGCCCGCAGAAATGATGTTTATTATCAAGTCGGTGACGACTCTCGACGGCATTGCTAGAACTCTCGACCCTGACTACAATTTCCTAGCATCCGCTCAGCCTTTTGTCAAGAGTATTGCGGTAAGCAAGGGGCGGGGAAATGCGATCAGAGAATTGGCAAGGCAAGCACGGAGTTTTATTACATATAAGTTACGGCAGCCGAGCAAATCGCAAGTTTTTCTCACGCGTTTGGAGCAGCGAATTGAAGAGGGTGAACTGCAAATTAGAGTCCGAAATATCGAGAGCGAAAGAGCCTTGAAACGCATTAATTTAGCCCTGAAAACTCTAATTTTCGCTTGTCTGACTGGTTTTGTGTTTTTGTCGGGTGCAGTGTTGCTAGTGGGCGGATATCAAACGGGGGCGATCGTAGCTTTTGCGGTTTCGGGATTCGGTGGCTTGTTTGTGTTGCGCTCGTTGTTAGACTTGTTGGTTAAGGAAAAGCTCGATCGAATAGTCGATCGATAAATATACTGGATAATTGGGAAGTGCGATCGTAAGCTGCTACGCATTTAAATTGAATCCAGCTCCTGGCTCTCCGGCCCGTTCCACAATAGCAGACGGTAGGCTGACGTTGGTACTGCAAACTCAACTTGTTAACATAATGTGCGACTTTAGGTAGGGGCGGAGTCTCAAAGCACGAAGTTATACTCCTAAAATATATTAAACGCGATCGCCCGCCCCTACAAAAAATGTACGCCCAAAAATTGCTAAAACCAGACGGCCGCCCGCTCACACTGTACAGCCGCTATCCAATCCCAGAAGGTATCGCGGCCGTAAGTCCCAGCAATGAACCCGTAGAGGCAAACCCCCACTTTCGCTGGCATCCTTTGCGGGGGGAATGGGTAGCATACGCCAGCCACCGTCAGGGAAGAACTTTCATGCCACCGCCGGAATACAACCCGCTGGCAGCTACAATTAACCCTAAGTTTCCGACAGAATTGCCGCCGGGAGATTACGATGTAGCAGTGTTTGACAACCGCTTTCCTTCGATGACTTTGCAAGCAAAAAACGCACCTGCAAATATTGTCGAAACTTTGCCAGCTAAAGGCATTTGCGAAGTCGTTGTTTTCACTCAAGATCCGCTGGCTTCCTTGGGTGCTTTGGAGTTAAGTCATTTGGAATTATTGTTAGAAGTATGGGCCGATCGCACTTCAGTTATTGGCAGCAATCCCGAAATTGAATACGTCTTGCCCTTTGAAAATCGCGGCGTCGAAGTCGGAGTAACCTTGCACCATCCCCACGGTCAAATTTACGCTTATCCATTCGTGCCTCCGGTGCCGGCAAGGATGTTAGAATGTCAATCGGTTTACTATCAAAAAAATAGTAGCGGTTTGCTGCAAGATTTGATTCAAAAAGAGATTGCCGACAAACAGCGAATTATTTATTTAGACGAAGAGGCGATCGCCTTTGTGCCCGCTTGTGCCCGCTACCCTTACGAAGTGTGGGTTGCCCCGATTGCTCCCGCTGCTACATTTATCGATTTGACGGAAAAACAGCGGCAATCACTCGCTAAAGCATTAAAAACAGTCACCCTCAAATATGACGGTTTGTGGCATCGCCCATTCCCTTATTTGATGGCTTGGTTTCAAGGACCCACAGACGGGAAACCCCATCCAGAAGCGCATTTGCACGCCCAATTTTATCCGCCCTATCGATCGAGCGAACGGCTAAAATACCTAGCAGGAACCGAACTCGCCGCCGGAATGTTTGCCAACGACGCTTTACCAGAAGAAAAAGCTAAAGAATTGCAAGCGGTATCGGTCAATCTATTTTAGATTTTAGATTTTGGGTCAATCTATGAAAAACTCATTCAACAAAGAAGTCGATATAAAACTCGAATTCATCCGCAAAGCCTTAACCGAAACAAAAGCGATCGCCCTTCGCTTGCGAGGCACTGACTGGTTTGCTTGGGCCACAGCCGGCGGTTCCCATACAGTATTGCTAACCGCAGAAACCGGAGTGGCAGAAATTTTAATCACCGCTGAAACAGCTTGGGTTCTCACTGATGAAATCGAAGCTCAACGCTTGCAAGACGAGGAATTGCCAGCCAACTTTCAAATGTACATCTATCCTTGGGCTGATGTTGCACAGCGCGAAGGTTTTGTTAAAGAAATTACTGGTGGCGGTAGCGTGATGAGCGATCGGCCAAATGCCCAAGAAACACCAATAATCGCATCTTTACAGTCTCGCAAACAGACAATGATGTCAAGCGAATTAGAGCGATACCGACGAGTCGGGCGTCTAGCCAGCGAAGCGATGACAGAGGTACTTTCCGCAGCAAAACCAACATGGACAGAATATCAGCTAGCGGGAGCCGGTGCAGAGGCTTTGTGGGCGAGAGGTTTGCATCCAGCCCTGACATTAGTTGCTGGAGAAAGGCGTTTGCCGCTGTACCGCCACGCCACAGCAACCGCCGAACAAATTGGACGACAAGCAATGTTAGTATTTTGCGCGAGGGGATGGGGTTTGTATGCAAATTTAACTAGATTTGTTTGTTTCGATTTTCTTGGGGAAAAGCATTCGGATTTGCACCGACAAGTCAGAGAAATTGAAGCTGCGGCGCTAAATTTTTGCCGGCCGGGAGTAAGGCTGAATGCGGTTTATGATACCCTTAAAACTGCTTACGAAGAGCACGGATATCCTCAAGCAATTGCGGAACACCATCAAGGCGGAACTACCGGATATTTGGCGCGCGAAATTGTGGCGAATCCGGCTACTTCAGATATTTTGGCAGAAAATATGGCTGTGGCTTGGAATCCGAGTTTGTCGGGAGCAAAAATTGAGGATACGTTTTTAATTCACAGCGATGGAACGTTGGAAAATTTGACTTTTGATCCGAATTGGCCGAGTGTAGAAGTAGCGGGAAGGTTGCGCCCTGTGCCGCTGGAAATATGGGGCGATCGACCTTAGTCAATCTCAAGCACTACCGAGCGATCGCAACGCACTACGACAAACGCGCTGCAAACTTTTTAGGTGCAATTTATCTGGCAGCTTCTGTCATTTAGCCTAATTTTAAACACGTCCTAGAGGAAAAAAGGACACTACCCTACCAAAGACATTAAATTGAGTTCGGATCGCCTTACTTAATGTTTTGTTACATACTGATGATTTTTTCCGCCGACTTACTTAAGCAAAAAGGCTGCTACATAAGGGCTTCCAGAACTTGTAGTCATGTAAAAGAATCTTCAACACCGGGAAAGTCTCACTCCGTATTGGTTTGGACCGGAACGATAGCAGGCGGCGGAAGTTCGGCTTACTCTAACCCACATCCCTGTTTTTTAGTCTGCAGTTTCTAATTCCTCTAATTCCTGCGTAGACTGCCATCCAGCTTGCCAGAGCGATCGGTCTTTGAGTTGTGCGGCGTTCAGCCAAAAACGCACATTTGGATCGCAAGCTGCCACCATTTCTGCAAATACCCATTTACCTTCGTTTTTTCGGTTGACCACTTGAAAGTGTCGCCACCCCCAAGTTTTTTGGTGTGAAGTCCATCGGGAACCAACTAAATAAGGAAATTTTTGTTTTTTACTCACAGTATTTTTGTGGAAAAATATATTAAAAAGCAAGTGAATTGTAATATAGCAATCCTAAATCCTTTGTGTAATTATTGTAGGGGCAAACCCCCAATGGTTGCCCCCATGAGGTAGGGGTAGGCCAAGAAAGGCACTATCCCTACATTTTTGTACGACTCCTGTAAGGATTGCTATAACTCGTTCTGTTTGATGATATTAATTCCCTATTAAAGCTCGTCAAATCCTCTCCCCCTCTTCCCTTCTCTCGAACATACCAGATAATATAGACCCACTGCTACTTACATGAGAGTTCACCTAAACTCTATCTACAAGTAGATGCGTTTATTGTAACTTGCAGAAATTTCGCATCGAGGTTGAAAAGTAAGGGCAGTTCAATGACTGCCCCTGTAATTTAGTTATACCTATTGAATAGGATAATTTTTCAGGCGATCCACAAATAGCAAATTTATCCAGTACCAGCTAAATCGTGAATCTCAAATCTAAAAGCAAATAACCCAGGTTATAGTTGTGCAGAATAATCCTTTCTGTGAAACTTACTCAAATCTACTTTTAGAGCAGGTTTGAAGTTCACTTCCTGTTTCTACCAAGGCGGTCGGCCGCTTTTTGTCCACAGGCGTGTTTTCGAGCCCAACTTTCCCTACAAACATTTTTTCAATCTTAATCGTGTTTCATTGATCCTTTACAGCTCAATAAAAACGCACTTTTAGGTAAGATTGACTAATTTCTTTGATTCTGTCGCTACCTCTTGATTACTTCCCTGTTAAGGCTTTTGGCCTGATAAGTCCAGAGGAAGTTGGGGAAGCCGGAGGCGAACTGCATTTGTTTGCAGCCAGAGAGTGATAGCGTGCTTCCGTTGCGGAGTCACGTACTCTCCCGGTCGGATCACGCCAGCACAGACGCCGATGTTTTTCATAAGGGTTTCTCGCTCCGATGAACTTGCACCCTGTAGCAACCTGACTTGGGCTTTGATAAAATCCACGTTCATAGCTGAAAGTAAAAGTAAGTAAAGAACTCAGTTAAATAGCGATGCTTTGGTTCCGATTGTAACTCTAAAACCACTGGGTATGAATCAAATTGATTCAACATCCCCATCCTGGGGATCGGGGTGTCTAGAGCTAGCCAACTTTATTTACTTTATCTGTTTTTGCTAGCAAAAGTGTCATTATGCTAGCAGTTTTGGCAGATTTTTTTATAGTTAAGAACTGTTACAAATTTGGCTCAATTTCCACAATACGGCAGAGTTTAGTGCTAACGCTACTTTCCTGAACTCAAAAAATTCAGCATTGTCTCTAACTCCTTGCCTTCCTAGGTTTTAGAGTCCCCGATTGAGAAGCGATCGCTCTGAGAACATCCCTCTTCGATCGCCCCTCTTAACACCCGGACACTGCCACATCACCCTATTGATTTAGATCGTCCTGTAGACTTGGCAGTGGACTATAACTTCAGGCATACGTGTTGTTATCGGGGCTACAATAAGCGAGTAAGTTTTTATTCCTGTTTCTCAAGGAAATATTTTTTGGGTTTTCTTGCAAAGCCCTTATTTGTGTTAATCAAGGCAGCTTTGTGATCTCCGGGGCAACGAAGACTCGCAACTTGAGAATCCAGATATTTTGTGCTGTGTGGCGGTGAATCTGTTTCCTGAATTCATTGGGGGCGATCGCTCCTCCGCAATAATTGCCAGCAAGGGAAAATTTTGTATAATTCATAACATATATGTCAGTGTTAATAATTCAAAAATAGCACAAGTTTAAACAGTCTCCCATCCATCGATTGCTCCTAATAGCCTACCGAAATGGATAAAAAAATAACTGTGCATAGCCGATTTTTAAAGACGATTTTACCTTAGCTATTTGCCTTAAATATAAATTTAATCTAGCCAATTTTGCCAGCGAATCAAGTTAAACAAACTATGAATAAATCTGACAAACCTAGGTAACAAAATACACTAATTAGCTGTTTTTATTGTCCCTTAAAATTCATTTTTTTGTGACTTACTTATCATTTTTAAGATATTTATATAGCCATATTGATTATTTTAAAAAACTTCTTTTTGACGGTATATACGTCGGTTCAGGAAACTCTGGACGTGAATTTAAAATATTCATTAATCGGCGTTGCACAATTTGAAGATTCTTGTGGGGAGTAGGGTTAGGCGTCCCACCTGCTGTAAAAATACACGCCTTCGGTTTCATGAACTCATCCACAAAAAACATTACAATCACCCCCCTATTATGCAACCCCCATTGACCAGCTCATACGATATCTTTTACTGTACAAAAACGAACCGACCAGGCAGCATATAAAATCCCCTCCTGCAGAAGCTAGGAGGGGAAATGGTGAAAAAATTTATTGGTTTTAAATTATCGATATGTAGGTCTCTTTTTGCAGTATCAAGAGGGACCGATCGAGTCAAGGACTCATGTTGGTTGCTCGCTAAAATAATTTCCCGGCGGGAAACCGAAAAATTATCAACTAAATCAACCTTTTTTCTGCTGGCGTTGGAGCTTAGTTTTCCAGTTGGCGATATCCTTCTGAGCCGGCTGATAACTCTTAGTACCCGACGGCACCAGCGAAGCAGCTTCAACTGCCTCTTTCAGTTTTCCTTGAGAGGCGCGCAACTGAGCAATTTTGAGAATACTTTCGCTCCACTCTCCAATTAACTGTTGAGCTTCTTCATACTTCGGCTGACCGGGTTCAATTTTATTAGCTTGCTGGATGCCTTTACTGTAAGAAGAGGCAACCCCTCGCTTAATTTGACCCTTAGCAGCCGATAGCAAAGCAGCATTTACATCCTGGTCTTTGGATAGCTCCTCCCACTGAGCGATCGCCTGTTTCGACTGATTGTAAACAGGCTTATTGACATCCGGCATCAATTTAGCCGCGCCGATCGCCCCCTGGAAATCGCCCCGAGCAGCCCGCCCGTTAGCTATATCCAAAATTGTCAAACTCCAGCGCTCAATATCCTGCTGAGCCTGCGGGTAGAGCGGATCGCTAGCCGGAATCGTTCGAGCCTTAACCACCGCTCTATTAAAACTAGAAGCCGAACCATCCTTAAGAAAAGTTTTCGCCTCAGCCCACACCTGCTGGCTCGATGGTGGCTGCTTGGTTCCACTCCCTGCTTGCACCGCCCGCGGTTGGTTCTGTGACCCCCCAGTACCAGTAAATTTTTGAGATCCAGAGTTTTGGGCATTTTTAGCAGGCGATCGAGGATCTCCTTCCTGCTGACCAATAAAAATTGATTTGTTTGTTACAAAAACACCCAACAGCAGCACCAAAGCCGTAGCTGAACTCCATAAAACTAGCTGCTGCAAAAATGACTTATCCGATCCCCCGTTATGCTCATCCTCCGGCTTTTGCAAGTTCGGTCGATCGCCTCCCCCATGAGCAGGGGCCACGGCCTTCGGCTGCGACACAGGCGGCATCTCAACCGGCGAATCCTGAGCGTTGCGAACTGCCGGAGGCAGATCCATTCGAGCCGTAGCCGTCGCCATTTGCGGGCGATCGAAGCCATCAGCCGTACCAACAGTCATATTGCCGTTGCGTCCGGCCAACGCAGCAGTTGGTACCCCTGAAGCATCCGGCAAAATCACTAAATTAGCCTTTCCCGGAGGATTCACCACCATCAAAGGTTCTTGTTTCGGACGCAAATGGTGGTCACACAGCTCCGGCAGTCGATCGCTCAAAAAACGGTCTAAACCCTTAATGGTCATGCACTGTCCCGAACGTAGCCCCTCCAAAAGCGCCGTCGTAAAAAACCCCTGACGCAAAGCCGAAGTTTCCCGCGAAACTTGATTCGGGCGGCAAGAAAGCACCGTTGGGATTTCCAGTTCCCGCGCCAGCTCAACCGTTTGAGAGCCGATCGTTTCCCCCGCTTTCACAATCTGGCTGCGGTTCATATCAACCAGCACCAATACCGTTTCCGTAGGAGCGTTTTTCAGAGTATTCAACAGCAACTCTACCGGAATCCCCGTACCCTTAATGTCCGCCGGATTGCCGTCAATCGGCATCAAATAATCCTTACCTTCATAGCTGACACCGTAGCCGCTAAAAAAACACCAGAGTAAATCTCCCTGTTGTACATGTTCCGCGCAGAGGCTTTTGGTCAATCTCAGAATATTTTCCCGATTTGGATATGTAGATTGACCCCACAGCGACGGCGAGCTATCGGTCATCAGCAGACATCCATCCGGCGCAAAACCCGCCTCCTCAGTCAAAAAACCGTACAGCGCCTCTGCATCCTCTTGGGCATAACTCAAAGGCTGGAGTAACTGATATTGATTGATGCCTATTGCAATACAAGCGTGATTTTTCATCCCCATATGCCCTATATATATAGTGGACAGCTTGCACAAAAGATAACACATAGCCGTTTAAGGTTATACCCACTTTCGCCAGCACTCAGAGAGCAGTTGTCCGAAGGCAGAACTTCCAACAAGCCCCCAACTTTAGATCCTAGAATTTTTAATTTTTATATAGCAGTAAAAAATTATACCCTGTGCCTGCCTTTAGAAAAATAAAGTTAAATTGGATACACAGCAAGTCTATTTGACTCTAATTTTCACCAAACTACACCAAAAAGGAATAACCAGCCAATGGTCTCTACCGCCAAAAAAGAAATCTCCCCTCACAACGAATCGCTACTGAAGCAAAAGCATCCTAAAACTCACAGCCACTATAGGTTTCAAGATTTTTTTGCCTTCGATCGCCAGATGGGTACAATTGACGACTGGAATGAGTCGCGCAACATTTTTACCAGCGAAGACTTCATTATCGGTTTGGTGGAGGGGCTCGAAGAAGAAGTCGGCCCCGCGTCCTCTGTCATCATGTATACTATTGGTTGCCAGTGGGGACTTCAAGATTCCGAATTTTTTCAAAAATGGTTTAGTACCGAATACAGCCAGAACATTCGCCAGTCAAATCTCATGTTTCTGCTAGAAACTTGGTGGTGGCCTTTCACGGCTCAAGGTTGGGGTCGCTGGGAAGTGGACATGAGCGATCGCAAACACGGCTGCATCTTCATCAACCTCTTTGACTCAGCAGTTGCTCGCACATTGGGAGACGTAGGCAAACCAGTTTGTCACCTATACGCCGGTTTGTTCGCCGGTTTCTTTGGCTCTTTAGTCAAAAAGCCTCTGAGCTGCATAGAACTCCAATGTTACTCAATGGGAGAAACCTATTGCAAGTTCCTGCTTGGCAACCCAGATAAAATTGATGCAGCAGCATTCTGGCTCAACGAAGGTGCCAACGCCCGCGATATTCAAAATCGACTGCAACACGGTGAAATATTGCGGTAAACAACTTGGAAAGGCACATCCCCTGCCCTGCCTTTCCTCCCACCAATTTCGCGATCGAAAGTGCGATGGTGGATTTCTCCAGGCAGGAAGTAAAGATGAAAAGTCAAACTTCATGGTTGGACCAATCTGTCCAAGAATTCTTTGGTCACTATAATTGGCTGGGAAAATCTTTAGAAACCCCAAATGGCTCGACCCCCGGTCAACTTCTGAGTTTAACCCAGCCAGTAGCAGACTTTTTTCAAGCTATTTCTTGGGAAGGAATTCCGGAAGTAGGTGCCCTACCCCTACCGCCACCCTTGCCAGTAATTTCTATTTCTGAACAAGCAGAAGTCACCATTGATGATCTATTCGATCTGTTTTAATCTGTGTAGGGAATAGAAAATGAAAAATAGGGCAATCCCTCATCCCTCTTCCCTCACCCCTGTTTCCTCATCCCTCAAAATCCATTAGTTAAATCCGTTAAATCCCGTACATTGCTCGTTGCCGAACTTCCTTCCTTTTATCAATTACCGATTACCACTTAATTAAAATCATGCACCCTGAGATTGAGGCGCTGCTGGATCAGGCAGAAAATCGCTTTTTAAAAGGCGAAGAACTCATAGCTTTTAAGCGTCAAGCTGTAACCCTTGTCCAGCGCTTAAAAATTTACGAATTTTTGCGAGAGAAGGAAGCAAGCATCTTCCAACCAGTAGCCAACAAACTACAAGAAACGTTCCCCGACGAACAACAAGAAACCTTAGAACGATCACTCAAACACTGGGTTTTAGTCTTGCGGTACTGCGCTATGGCTATGCTGCTGAACGATCAAAATTTTCTCGAACAGCGCCTTGTAGACTGGCTTTCCGGCATAGTCGAAGCCCACCAAACTCAAAAAATCGAAGCAACTGTTTGCAATCTGCTGCAAACTCGTTTAAAAGAATTGCTTTCCGAGCAAGCCCGGGCTATATTGCAACCATTTTTCGACCAAGCACAGTCAATTATTATTGACCAAGATAATAAATAATCTGCTTTCTTCCTAATTTCCAATTTCCAATTCCCGATTCCCAATTCCCAATTTCCGATGATTAATATTGCCGACTTACTCAAACAGCCCCGACTCCCTGGAAACTACTTTGCTAGCGATGCCTACGTCCGAGGCGACCTCGAACTCGGTCTCCTCGAAAACCGCCGGGGCGATCGGCTCTTAGCACTCCCAGAAACACTTATTCAAGCCATTTATATCGGCTTAGAACAAGAAACAGGTCAAGCCTCCCGCCTAGTGCTTTTTAACTGCGGTCGCTGGTGGGGTAAAAACTTCTACGTGCGTTTTTGCGAAGAAGTCAGCGAATACTACGGTCAGCCAGTTTCTGAAATGGAAATGGTAGAATTTCTTCAGTCCTTGCAGCAGTGTTGGAAAACTCATGGATGGGGAACATTTGAGCTTGACCCCAGCTATTCCGAACATGGATTTTTAATAGTAAAAATTGCTAACTCTCTTTTTGCTAAAACAGCCCCCAAGTCTAAGCGACCAGCCTGTTTTCTAGAAGCAGGTATTTTAAGTTCGTTCTTTAGCCAGCTCACAGGTCGAGAACTCCACTGCCTGCAAACCTCCTGCGAATCATTGGGTTCGGACTGCAACCGCTTTATTTTAGGGCTGCGCGATCGCCTCCAACCAGCAGATTCTATGGTCGAAGAAGGGAAAGACCATGAAGCTATTCTCAGTCAGCTTTTCCAAAAAAATTGACTTATTTGACAGCTATTACTTTGTTGCTAATAGCTGTCAAAGAGATTGTTTAGCACGCATATTATCCACCGTATCATCATCAAAACTGTGAGTTAAATTATAAAAAAGCTCCTGACTTAAAAAAAAATCAGGTTTTAATAATTCAAATAAAACTTGATGATAACTAGCAGCTAGAAACTTCATAACTTACTGTAGAAACTCATAAAACTTAAAAGCCATCAAAACTTCAAACATTTTGCTAGAACTTAATGGACGCCAATGAACTTCTAACTCGATATGCAGCCGGCGAAAGAGATTTTAGACTGGCAAATCTGCGCGGCATTGTGTTGAGTCCGATCGATTTATACCGTTCCAGCGATGCCCCAACTCTAATTTTGGCAAACCTCAACCAACACCAGCAACGACCCTACTTAATCGGTGCTAACCTCAGCGGGGCAGACCTCACCAAAGCCCATCTGAGCCGAGCCAATCTCAGCAAAGCTGACCTCAGCGGAGCCAATCTCACCGGCGCCAACCTCATGGCAGCCAGTCTCAGCGGCGCCAATCTCATCGGAGCCAATTTCACCGGCGCCAACCTAGCCGGCTCTCACCTGAATTGGGCAAACCTGACTGGAGCAATTCTTCCCAATGCTAATCTCATAGGTGCAGATATGAGCGCCGCTAACCTCACCAAAGCCGTTCTCACCGAGGCCAATCTCAGTAAAGCATATCTGATTAAAGCCAATCTCAACGGGGCAAACTTCAAAGATGCTTACTTAAGTCTAGCGAGTTTGAAAGAGGCAGACTTGACCGAAGCACAGCTCACCGGAGCCGAATTATCCAAAGCCAACCTAGCCGGAGCCAACTTAACCCGTGCTAACCTCAGCAAAGCCAACCTTTTGAAAGCTAATCTCAGGCGAGCTAACCTCACTCAAGCCTATTTAAACGGCGCGTGCTTGATTGGATCAGACCTTAGCGAAGCTTGCTTGGATAGAGCCAATTTGTGCAAAGCAGACCTCAGCAAAACCTACCTGAGAAACATTACTTTGAATGGCAGCCACTTAAGCGGTATTAACCTCAGCGAGGCCGACCTCAGCGGTGTAGACTTGAGCCGCAAACTTTTAACTGGAATTAATATGGCAGAGGCATTGTTGAACGAAGCCAACTTAAGCGGTGCTTATCTGATGGAAGCTAACTTGAGCGGGGCAAACCTCAGCAAAGCCAACTTGAGTCTAGCCTACCTGATCAATGCCGACCTGTCTAATTCTTGTCTGCATGAAATTAATTTGAGCAAAGCTAACCTGAGTAAAGCCAACTTGCAGAAAGCTGACTTGACAGGAGCCAACCTCCGGGGAGCCATTCTCACTGAGGCGGATTTGACGGGGGCGAAGTTGATTGGAGCCACTCTTCCTAACGGTACAGTTTATCGGCGTTAACTTGTCAACCCCCTTGATTATTTGCCTAGTAAAGTGCGGTTGATGTCCAGAATCGGAAAAAATAGGTTCCTTTCTTCCACCGTGAGATATTGTTTAAGTACCTTTTTCATCACATCGTAGGTCACGGTTGCACTATTTCTAACTTGAACAGCGCCTAAAATAGTTTGCAACCAAAGTAGTAGCCGATCGCGCAATCGTTCCGTATCATTAATCAATAGTGCTGCCGCCGAATGCCTCAACACCCGCACAATATCTCCACGGCACTTTTCAGTGACATCGTTAGCCCCCCGCCGAAATAAACTAGGGTCTAGAGACAGCATTTGTGCCTCCACTTGCCGCATAATTTCTGTTTCAGAGGCTTGAATTTTTTTATAAGCACTCATCCGGTGATTCAAAGACTGAAAGTAGTCTTTCAAAAATTGGAGTTCTTCTGCACTGGCGTAGCGTCCGTCTGCTTCCATGCTCAAACGCGCAAGTTGGCTCAACATAGATTTTTCTCTACTACTAAAATACAAACATATCAGTTTTAAGCTTCTTTAGTCCGAACTAAATACTGTCCTACTTGAAAGCGGGTTTCATTAAGCTGTGTAACGATAGAACGAGTAATTAACTTACCTGATTCTACAACTACTTGACCCGTAATTGGGTGTAATAAATCTTGCTGGGCCCGGCGACCGATCAGAGCTTCGACATTTTCAATAGCATTAATATACATCCCCGCAGGCAACTGTACAACCACACCCTCGCCCATAATTTGAGCCTGACAAGCAAGTCGCGAATTGGCTTGAGCCGTAGTAATGACTTCCAACGTTCTTCTCTCGCGGCGGTTCATGTCCGACAAGCCTTCCATGCCTTCTTTAATGTAAACATGGCAGGTAGCACACATTCCCCGTCCCCCGCATTCCTTGAGAACGTCTAAGTCTTTGGAAAGTAAGGCAGAGAGGATATTTGATCGCGTTTCGACTGCTATTTCCTCCGCAATT
The DNA here is from genome assembly GCF_036701385.1 of Microcoleus sp. Pol12B4. Classification (NCBI taxonomy): domain Bacteria; kingdom Bacillati; phylum Cyanobacteriota; class Cyanophyceae; order Oscillatoriales; family Microcoleaceae; genus Microcoleus; species Microcoleus sp. Pol12B4. The sequence continues at coordinate 18,265 of NZ_JAUBQR010000109.1, forward strand.
GGATCTAGTTTAATAATTTTAACCATATTGATGTTTGCTCCTGTCAAGTTCAGTATTTAGCAAGTTACGATCAACTTATTCAAAGCGCCAAAAAAATTGGCGATCACTCAAAAAGGTTAAGATGCCTTGACGACAGCATCGGCTTCTGGCTGTCTAACCCCTATGGCATAACCGCAGTTCTGTTTTGGTCATTGCTGTTTCCTCGCCCCGATTCACCAGCTTAGCCTTGAAAAGCTAAAACCTTAGATACTTTCTGGATGGCATTGAAAAAACTGTAATAGTCGCGATCGACTAAAATAGCAGCCACAGGTAGTTCCCGATCGGGTACCGGCATTCGGCAAGATTGATAGTGATTCCGAAGCTCAAGGATTTTAGTAGGTGCGAGTGTGCGATCGCTCTCAAGGAGGCTGAGAATGAACCTGAGATAACATAGGCTGTACCTGACAAAAATTCAAAAATTTGAATTTTTGTCAGAATTATTTACATATTTTAATACTAGCTCAAGCTTTTTCTATAATTAGACCGATGCAACATTCTAAGTACCGCATTTTAGGGCTAGTCGGACAAGGACAATTTGGTCGAGTCTTTTGTGCCAGCGTTCGAGAAACTCCTGCCCAGGACTCCCGCCTCACCAGCCAACTGGTTGCTCTCAAAGAACTTAGTCATCAAAAAGCCCCAACTAGCGAATTCTTGCGAGAGTTGTGGTTTCTGATCACCTTGCAGCACCCGAATATTGTTACCTGCCGAGCTCTAGAACACACAGCTACAGGCAGGTATTTGGTTATGGACTACTGCGAGGGAGGAACCCTCCGCAACCTGCTCAAACAAGACCGCCCCTTGCGTCTGCTCGAAGGTTTACAGCTAGTCATGGAAGTTTTAGCAGGCTTAGACTACGCCCACCGCCGAGGCGTAGTTCACTGCGACATCAAACCCGAAAATATCCTCCTAACTTTAGGAGCAAAAGGTTGGTCGCCCCGGCTTTCTGACTTTGGCATCGCGCGTCGGCTGCCAGAAATTGGTACCACTCGCCTCCACCAAGAACTTTCTCCCGACGCTACCGTAGGTTCCCCCGCTTACATGGCCCCTGAGCGGTTTTACGGTCTTTTTTCCCCAATGTCAGATATATATGCCGTAGGAATTCTGCTGTTTGAATTGCTAATGGGCTACCGCCCTTTCGGGGGAACCCCCGGAGACTTGAGGTGGGCGCACCTGAATCAACGCTTGCAATTTCCCGACGCCATCCCCGAACCTTTGCAAGCAATAGTCAAAAAATCTTTAGAAAAGCTTCCAGCCCGCCGTTTTGCCAGTGCTTCCCAAATGGCTCAAGCTCTGCGGCTGATCATGTACGACCCCGCTGTCAGGCAATTGGGCGACTGCATTATTCCCTGGGAAAGTCCCACAACCAGCGGTGATAAAAGTCTGAAGTCAGAAACTGAGTCTTTGCTAGAAGTTGAAGAGAAAAAAGCATCACTGTCGGCGATTAATTTACTTGGGACTGTGCGCTATTCGCTTACCCCCCAGCCCAAGCCACTGATACTTCCAGCACCGTTGACCGCTTTAATTGCCACTGAAACGTATCTCTATGCTGCTTTAGGTACAGAGGTAAAGGTTTGGTCTCAGCCGGGAAAACAGCTAGTTACAGGAGAAATATCTACTTCTATTTCATTAATGCCGGAAATCGTGCGGAGCATTTTACCTGTTTCCCACGGCTGCTGCGTTCTCACTCCGCAAAAACTTTACTGGCTCAACGAAGACTCTTGGGAGCCTCAGTGCCTGCTCGATATGGGTTTGAGGCAAGGTCCAGATGCTTTAAAAGCTGCTGTTGACGCTCACGGCCACTGGTTGACAGTAGCGGTTCCGGGCGAACTGCGTTTTTATTCTTTAGCTCGAAACAGTAGTGCGGGCGATCAGGAAAAAGCCTTGAAGCTGATCGCTACTGTGCCGTTACCGGAACATTATTTACCAGAATTAATTTTTTTGGATCGGCGACACGTTTTAGCAGTTTGGCCGGACAACGAACCAAAAAATCCCCAAACTATTTTTAGAGTTTACACTCGCCGCGGCACGCCGGTGGGTTCTGTGCAGTTGTCTGCCAGCGTCGGACAGATGCTGTTGACACCTGAGCCTTATACTTTGCTGGGAATTCCCCAAGGTGGTAAAGCGGCGGTGCTGTTGATGAAATTGTGGCCGCTCAAGGTGGCGCGAATTCCCCTTGAAAGTTTGCCCGTGTCTGCTTGTGTGGCTAATTGGGGATGGGTGTTGGCAGATGTTGGGGGGCAGATAGAAGTGTTAAACAGTCAAGGGATTCAAGTAGGGAATTTTAGCAGCCCTGCCTCACCCCGGGCGATAGCTCCTTGGGGGAATAGAGGTTTGGTCATTGCGGTCAATACTGAGGAAGAGAGTCACTTGCACTTTTTAGATGTAGATGTTGAGGAGACCAACTCGCGCTCGCTCATCAAAGGCTGATAACTGGGGTAACTGAAGGAGCTTCGGGGTGTAATTCAGGAGAGTGTATTTTTGCCGACGATCGATTCCTGGGAGTTTGATCCGGGTTAAAGTACCGTGTCGTGTCAACTTCTGGATTTTGAATCAGACGAATTGTTAAGAGCGATCGGCTCAATCTGAGACCCAAAAGTCCCTCAGTAAAGTTCAAGAAATGCAGACATACCTTACCTATATATGACTCATGCACCAGCCTGCTTCTGTCATCCTAACCCCATGATGCAGCCTCACAGCTTACACTCTAACCTTGCCTTACCTATACTCGAATTAAGGCCCATAATCATGTTGAACTACAGAGTTCTTCTACCCATGGGCGGGAGATTGTCAGGGCAAAAGCCGTATTTTGGTCGAAAAAAAGACCCCATAGTTAAAAGAGGAGTCAGCCAGCGGAGGTCGGAGCAGTGAAGGATAGCCAAAACCCTTGATGCGTATAGATTACAAAAAAAACAAAAAAATTTTCACAAAACGCTTGACAACACCTTGCGAAATAAGTATATTAATAAAGCGCCAGAAGAGAGGCGGTTCAAACAACCGCGAACTCAAGGCAAAAAACTGAACCTAGAAAAAAGAATAGTTTGAAAGCTTAAAGCACTATTAACCTCGTCAAAAAAATCAAGA